>JBFFND010000357.1:0-3019 GCA_041563375.1 Gammaproteobacteria bacterium
ACTGGCGGATCTGCAACCGGGCCAGTTCGGCATTATCCTGGGACGTGAACTGGCCAATGCGATGGGGGTGTTCGAAGGTGAAAAAATCACCGTGATCACGCCCCAGGCCAATGTGACCCCGGTGGGGGTTATGCCCCGTCTCAAACGGTTTACCGTGGTGGGGGTATTCGAAGCCGGCATGCATCAGTTCGATCGCTCAATGGCACTGATGCACATTGAGGACGCACAAACCCTGTTCAGTAAAGCGGACCGTGTCGATGGTCTGCGTCTAAAGCTGGATGACATGCTCAGTTCGTATAAAGTCACCGGTGAGCTGAATCAACTGGTGGGTGAGGACTACTGGGTGCGCGACTGGACCAAAATGCACAGCAATCTGTTCAAGGCATTACAGACCGAGAAAGTGGTGATGTTTATTATTCTGTTGCTGATCGTGGCGGTGGCGGCATTCAATATTATTTCCACCCTGGTGATGACGGTGAATGAAAAACAGGCGGATATTGCGATTTTGCGCACCATTGGCATGACGCCCAACAGTTTGATGTGGGTGTTTATTGTGCAGGGTGTGGTGATCGGTCTGGTTGGCACCCTGCTTGGGGTCGCCATCGGTGTGCCGGTCGCCCTGAATGTCAACGAGATTGTGGTGTTCTTTGAAACCCTGCTGCATACCAAATTCCTGCCGGCAGATGTGTATTACATCTCCGATATAAAATCCGATCTGCATGCCGGTGATGTGCTGCTGTATGCCGCATCGGCATTTGGTCTGTCGGTGCTGGCCACCATTTACCCGGCCTGGCGTGCGGCGCGTGTGCAGCCCGCCGATGCGCTGCGTTATGAATAAGTCAAAGTGAGTTTATCGATGGAATCCCAGAACCGCTTTACCGAATCCAGTATTTTTCCCGGCACTGCGGCTCAACCGGTTGTGCTTGAGGCGGAAAACCTGTGTAAATCCTATGCGGAAGCCGGCGGTGGTCGACTGGATGTGCTGGTTGATGTGAATCTGACCGTGCGCAGTGGTGAGAAGGTGGCCATTGTTGGCGCGTCAGGCTCCGGCAAAAGCAGTTTATTGCATCTGCTGGGTGGACTGGATACACCGACTTCGGGACAGGTATACATCGATGACAAAAATCTCAGCCGTATGAAGGAAAAAGAGCGCTGCCGCATCCGCAATAATTACCTGGGTTTCGTCTACCAGTTTCATCACCTGTTGCCGGAGTTCAGTGCCCAGGAAAATGTTGCCATGCCGGCCCTGGTGAGGGGCACAGCGCCGTCACAGGCACTGAGTAAGGCTGCGATGTTACTGGACAAAGTGGGTATGACGCGGCGTGTGCATCACAAACCGTCCGAGTTATCCGGCGGTGAGCGGCAACGTGCAGCCATTGCCCGTGCGGTGATCAATGAGCCCCGTTGCATCTGTGCCGATGAGCCCACCGGTAACCTGGACCGGGCTACCGCGAACCAGGTGGTGCAGGTGTTGATGCGCCTTAACAACGAATTCGGCACCAGCCTGATTGTGGTGACCCATGACATGGATCTGGCGAGAAAAATGGATACAATTTATACGATTGAAAACGGACAGCTGAAACGGCTGTAATCTTTTACGATTTTCAGAGTTGTTTAAAGATGTCTCAACCCCGCTCCAATAAAGCGCTGAATGAACGCGCGCAATACCTGCTGAAAACCCTGATCAACTGCTATGTGGAAGAAGGTGTGCCAGTGGGTTCAAAAACCCTGGCAGAAAGTGCCGGCCTGAATATTTCCACCGCCACCATTCGCAATGTAATGGCCAACCTTGATTCCATGGGTCTGGTTACCTCACCGCATACTTCCGCTGGACGTGTGCCCACCAATAAGGGCTTTCGCGTCTATGTCGATTCGATGCTGGAGCTAAGCCCAATTGAAGCGGCAATTAAAGAGCGCATCAAACAGCAACTGCATGGTGATCAGGACAAGGATCGGCTGATTAATATTGCCAATAACCTGCTCACCGATATTACCCAGATGGCGGGAGTGATTACCCTGCCCAAAGCCGGGCAGCTGAATTTGCGTCGCATCGAATTTCTGCCACTACCAGATAAAAAAATACTCGCCATACTGGTGGTAAATGAACGGGATGTGCAGAATCGCATTGTGCATGTGGAGCGTGAATATACGCAGAATGAATTGCTGAAAATTTCCAATTACCTGAATCAGCATTTTATGGGTACAGATATTTTCCAGATACGCAACAAGCTGATGCAGGAACTGCAAACCGCGCGTAGCCAGGTGGATGAAATGATGGCCGCAGCTGTAGCACTGGCAGACCAGGCGATGCAGCCAGCCGAAGATGACGAGCCTTATCGTGTACAGGGACAGGCTAATCTGATTCGTTTTGACGAAGCGAATAATGCCAATCAGTTGCAACAGCTGTTTCAGGTGTTTCAAAGCAAGCGCGATATGCTGGGTCTGCTGGATCGCTGTATCCAGTCGGATGACATGCAGGTGTTTATCGGTTCGGAAGCGGGTATTGAAGGCGTTGAGGATTTTTCCATTATCTCCGCACCTTATGGCAGCAAGGGTCATGCACTGGGAGTACTCGGTGTTATTGGTCCGACGCGGATGGAATACAGTAAGGTGATTGCTACGGTGGATATTACTGCCAGATTGCTGAGTCTGGCGTTGGGGTCTGATCAGAAATAATTTATTCAGGATTATCACCTGATGCATATGCGTGACGTTTACTATTGGCGTTGCTGCTGATGTAGAGTGGAACAAGCGAGAGTGGATTCACCAGTCTAATTCAGAACTTACCTGCACTATATTCTGAGCTGTGCTGTTTCGCCTTTCTGGCGACTGACTTCTTTATGAAAGCCATCCCTGGCTTTCACCCTTCGGGCCAGGCAAAGCCTGTTCTAAAACGCTCCAGGCGTTTTAGTACCTTCAGCAGAAAAGAAGTAAGCAAGATAAATTTGACTGGATCAAATTTAAACAAGCTCTGCCTGGGCCGAAGGCTGGAGGGCAGGACGCCCGGAATAAATGCCGC
>JBFFND010000358.1:0-3015 GCA_041563375.1 Gammaproteobacteria bacterium
CACCCTCGACAATTTCACCGTAGAATGCCACTTCATATAATTCTTCACTCATTGGGCTTACCCTTTGATATCGATAACATCAGATACACAACAATGTTGTTTTCACAGCATACACACTATACTTTGAGTAACACAAAACACAAAACCCGGGACAACACACATAACAGGCCCGGATAAAACACAACTCGGTAACCATTACCCTGTATTTATAGATGATTACGCGACAAAAATCGCGCAAAAAAAAGATGACGTCACTCATATTATGAAGAAACACACAGAAACCTCGCGCATTACCCCCAGTGGCCATATGGAAACCCTGTCTCAACTGGAGGTCAACCAGCTGAAAAAAGACAGTGAGTCCGGCAGTACCTACGATATCTATCGCCGTTGTTCACTGGCGGTAATGAATGTCGGCAGCGAAATAGACAACACCAAGCAGGTACTGGAAACCTACGAAGACTTTGATATTCGCGTGGTACAACAGGAGCGCGGCATCAAGCTTGAAGTTGAAAACGCACCTGCCAGTGCGTTTGTTGATGGTGAGATGATTAACGGTATTCAGGAACACCTGTTTTCCGTACTGCGCGATATCGTCTACGCCAAAAACGAAATTTCCTCCAACAATAAATTCGACCTGGATAATGAGCGCGGTGTCACCAATGCGGTATTCCATATATTGCGCAATGCGAATATCCTGCAACCACAGAAAGACCCCAACCTGATTGTGTGCTGGGGCGGCCATTCAATCCAGCGGGTTGAATACGACTATACCAAGGAAGTGGGTCACCAGCTCGGCCTGCGTGGCCTGGATATCTGTACCGGTTGCGGGCCCGGCGCAATGAAAGGCCCGATGAAGGGCGCCACCATCAGCCACAATAAACAACGCATTAAAAATGGCCGTTATGTGGGTATGACCGAACCGGGGATTATTGCCGCAGAATCACCCAACCCGATCGTCAATGAACTGGTGATTATGCCGGATATCGAAAAACGCCTGGAAGGTTTTGTGCGTACCGGCCATGGCATTGTGGTGTTTCCCGGCGGTGCCGGCACTGCAGAAGAAATCCTGTATATACTGGGTGTATTGCTCAATCCTGAAAACAAGGAACTGCCCTACCCGCTGATCCTGACCGGGCCCAAGGAATCGGAAGATTACTTCAAACAGATTCACCACTTTATCGAGAACACCCTGGGCTTCGAGGCGCAGCAACGTTATAAAATTATCATCGATGACCCGGCACTGGTCGCCCGTGAGATGAAAAGTGGTATGGAAACCGTCAAGGAATTCCGCCGGGCCAACAGTGACGCCTATTACTACAACTGGATTCTCAAGGTCGAGCGTGAATTCCAGCAACCGTTTATACCCAATCACGAAAATATGTCAAAACTGGAAATACACCGTGACATGGCCAATCACCATCTGGCAGCCAATCTGCGCCGTGCCTTTTCCGGCATTGTGGCAGGTAACGTAAAAGAAGAAGGCATACAGGCCATCGAGGAACATGGCCTGTTTGAAATACGCGGTGACAACAGCATTATGCAACCGCTGGATCAGCTACTGGAATCCTTTGTACAACAGGGCCGAATGAAACTACCGGGCACAAAATACACCCCCTGCTACAAGGTGGTAACCTGATCGCGGTCAATTTAATGCTGGTGTCTTAATAAAAAAGACATAAAATAAATCTATAATCGTGTAAAGGAATTCCAGACCTAAGCAGAACCTGTCTGAAGCAGATATCAAGCCACCAAGAGGTGTTTATGTTATCCATTAAGCCAGCGCCACTCATACTCACACTGGACAATGCCGGTCGGCCCATCGACTGGATTAACTGGCAGGAAGCCACCACGCTCTATGTGCGTGAACAGATTGCCTGGACTGCCAGCCAGACCACCTTCCGCGTGTTCGGTGGCACCTGTCAGCGTACTGGCCTGCGTTCGTTTATCGACATTAACAGCATTATTGCACTGCGCGGCGCACAGCCCAGACACAACCGGAACATTGTGCCGGCACTCACCAACCGAGCACTGTTCGAACGGGACCGCCACACCTGCCTGTACTGTGGGCAAAACTTCAAAACCACCCTGCTGACCCGCGACCATGTCATGCCCCGCTCACAGGGCGGCACCGACATCTGGAACAATGTAGTTACCGCCTGCAAGGCCTGCAATACCCGAAAAGGCGGGCTTACGCCCCATCAGGCCCGTATGCCTTTGCTTGCCCTGCCCTATGCACCGAACAAGGCCGAAGCCATGATTCTGCAAAATCGCAGAATACTCGCCGACCAGATGGACTTTTTACGTAACCATGTGCCCCGCGAACGGCGGGATGCGTTTAACTAAGCGTCGTTTGTCTTTAGTCAGTTCGCCGCACTATCCAGCGTTCGCCTGCAGCTTTACTTTAACAACACCGTCGGTTTTATTTTTTAAGCCCTGCCTTAAGATCCGGGTATTTAAATTCGGTTTTAAAATGCCGGTGCAGTTTTTCATTGGAGATGCGTTTGGATTCCGCCAGGTAGGAGAGCATGCCCGGCGACAGTTCTGCCTGAGCCTGTTGCAAACTGATTTGCGGCGGCGCGGGTAGATCCATCACCTCGGCGACGCGCATAAAATAATCATTCATGGTCGATGGATTGCCATCACAGCAATTATAAACCCCCGTCGCAACCGGCTCAGTCATCGCTTCCACACAGAACGCCGCAAGGTCATCCGCATGAATGCGATTGGTGTAACCGGAATCTTCGGCGCGCACAATCGGCTCACCGGAGGTGATGCGCTTAAGCGGCAATTTATCCATGGCATAAATACCCGGCACACGAAAGACGATACAATCGATGTCATGTTGCGTGCAGTACGCCTGTAACTGTGTTTCCGCATCCAGGCGCCGGCAGGCACGATCCGCCTGCGGGTTCGGCGCACGGCTTTCATCAATCCACTCACCATCACAATCACCATAAATACCGGTGGTGCTGATCAGTACAATTTTCTGCACCGGTTGCCCGGTGCTTTTTTCAC
>JBFFND010000359.1:0-3013 GCA_041563375.1 Gammaproteobacteria bacterium
AAACCCTGTCCCATGTGGTGAACTTCGACCTGCCCATGCAGGCAGAAGACTACCTGCACCGCATCGGCCGCACCGGCCGGGGTGGTTCAACCGGCAGTGCCTATTCACTGGTAGGACAGCAGGACTGGCCTCTGTTACAGCGCATCCAGAAGTTGCTGGATACCCGTTATGAGCTAACCGAAATTCCAGGGCTGGAGCCACAACTGGCGCGTCCCAAAGCGGACAAGCCCGGTGCTGGCGGTCGACGTAAGCCCAATGTGCGTTTCAAGGGTCGAGGCAAAAACTTCGGCGCACGTAAACCCTCACAGGAATCACGCCGCAACCACGCGGCGTGATAGCCTGCTGAAGCAGGTTAATCTCTTAACAAGAGTGCCTGCCGTAGCAGGTTAATCTCTTAACAAGAGTGCCTGCTGAAGCAGGTTAATCTCTTAACAAGAGTGCCTGCCGTAAGGCATGCTAATCTTTATGGATACGCCTGAGTATTCTGATTGAACTGAGTCACAGGGAAGTGACTTTAGCTTCACACTGTTTTTATCTCTTCTGATACCCCTCGCTGTGACATAACATGGCACACAGCCCAACTGCATGATTCTGCTCAATTACTTTCCGTTTTATACGTGCTTATATAAGTGTTCTTAATCACGCTCAGGTCAACTATAATTCCTGCAGTGCCGAGCCTTTCGTTTAGCGCAATACAAGTAGAAACGGGGATAGAACAATCAATTCATCCGAGAATAATACAATTGCTGCCATTGATCTTGGCTCCAACAGCTTTCATATGGTGGTGGCGGAAGAACAGAATGGCGAACTGGTGGTGCTGGACCGTATTCGTGAAATGGTTCGCCTGGGTGAAGGGCTGGATGATGAGGGTAACCTGGACGATGCAGTCGAGCAGCGTGCGCTGGAGTGTCTGAGCCGCTTTGGTCAGCGTATTCGCAGTTTAAGTCATCGTTGTGTGAGCACCGTGGGCACCAACACATTACGCCGCACCAGTAAGGCCGATGATTTTATTTCCCATGCCGAAGAGGCGCTGGGTTTTCCAATTGAAATCATTTCCGGGGTGGAAGAAGCGCGTCTGATTTATCAGGGCGTGGCGCACACACTGGAACAGGATGAGCGTCGCAATTTAATTGTCGATATCGGCGGTGGCAGTACCGAACTGATTATCGGTGAGGGCTTTACCCCGCAACTGATGCACAGCCTGGAAATGGGCTGTGTGATGATCAGCAAAAAGTTTTTTGCCGACGGCAAGATAAAGGAAAAAAGTCTGCAGGCGGCACGCATCTATGTGTTGCAGCGGATGAAGTCGGTGCATTATCTGTATCGACGTAAGGGCTGGGATGTAGCCATAGGTTCGTCCGGTTCGATCAAGTCGATTGCCAGTGTCATTCAGCAAATGGCGCTGCAGGAAGGTGAGGGTATCAGTCGCAGTGCACTGACGCGATTGCTGGCAATTTGCAGTGATTATAAAACCATCGACTCGCTGGATCTGCCAGGTCTGAGTGAACGTCGCCGTCCGGTGTTTATTGGTGGGCTGGTGGTACTGGCCGGGGTGTTTGAATCGCTGGGTATCGAGCAGATGCAGTTTTCCCAGGGCGCGCTGCGTGAAGGCCTGTTATATGACATGCTGGGTCGGCGTTATAACCGCGATATCCGTAACAGCAGTATCGAATCCCTGGTACGACGCTTCCATACCGATCAGGCCCATACTGAACGGGTGACACTGACTGCGTTTGATTTCTTTCAGCAGTTAAAACCCTTCTGGTTCCGTAAGAATAAACTGCACGCAAAAAACCTGTTGCGCTGGGCCTGCGAGTCACATGAAATCGGTCGCGATATTTCCCATTCGGCGTACCAGATACACGGTGCCTATATAATCCAGAATGCCGATCTGGCAGGTTTTTCACGTGAGGAACAGTACCGCGTGGCGGCGATTATTCACTCCCATCGTGGCAAGATTCTCAAGGAAAACTATAAACAGGAAAGCCATAAAAAACTGCGCCAGATGCTGATACGCCTGACCATTGTATTGCGCCTGTCGGTTATTTTTCACCGCAGCCGGGTGGAGAATGCCCTGCCGATGATTCAGTTGAGTGCAGACAAAACATCGATCACCCTGCGCATACCGGATCAATGGCTTGATGAACATCCATTAACCATTAATGATCTGGAGAACGAAGCCAATTACCTGAGTAATATCGGCATCTGTTTGCGCACCGAGCGCCTGTCGTCTGCCAGTGAGTAAACATTAAGCGGAACGTTTCTAACTGCTTTCCGCCAGATCTTCCAGTAATTTTTCCTGTGCAATAAACGGGTCACGTCCATTCTGCGGACTGGCCTGCACATACGTGCCATCACTGTTCATAATCCATGCCTGGGTATTATCCAGCAGGTAGTATTCCAGCTCGTTAATAATGCGTTCCTGCAGTTGCTTGTTTTCTATCGGCGTGGCGATTTCAACCCGGTGATACAAATTGCGCTCCATCCAGTCGGCACTGGAAATATACACTTCCGGATTGTCATCGTTTTTAAAATAAATCACCCGGTCGTGTTCGAGAAAACGGCCGACAATTGAACGCACCTGGATATTTTCCGAAATACCCGGCAGGCCGGGGCGCAGGCTGCACATGCCACGAATAATCAGGTCTATTTTGACGCCGGCCGCCGATGCCTGGTAGAGCGCGCGAATCATTTCCGCATCCACCAGTGAATTCAGCTTGGCGATAATGCGGCATTCCTTGCCCTGGGTTGCATGCTGTCGTTCCCGTTCGATTTTGGCTTCCAGGGATTCCTGCAGGGTAAACGGTGACTGCAGTAATTTATTCAGGTTTTTGGTCTGTCCCATGCTGGTCAGCTGGTGGAACACGCGATTAATATCCTCGCAGATTTTCTTGTTCGAGGTGAACAGGCCGTAGTCGGTATAGAGTCGTGCGGTGCGTGAATGGTAGTTTCCGGTGCCGACATGGGCATAGTGGCGCAGGTGCTGTGATTCACGGCGAATCACCAGCAGCAT
>JBFFND010000360.1:0-2996 GCA_041563375.1 Gammaproteobacteria bacterium
CCAATACCTGTTTGATCCCCAACGGGTTTGCCGCCATGGGCTTTGCCCTGCCCGGCGCGATTGCCGCCTCGATGGTTTACCCGCAGCGGCGTATCCTGGCGATTTGCGGCGATGGTGGATTTTTAATGAATGTGCAGGAAATGGAAACCGCCAGGCGACTCAAGGTAAACTGCACGGTCATGGTATGGGAAGATAAGGCCTACGGATTAATTGCCTGGAAGCAGGATAATGAATTCGGTCACCATACCGAGCTGGCTTTTGATAACCCGCAGTGGATGCAACTGGCACAGGCCTTTGGCTGGCATGGCCATACCATCGATCGTTCTGCTGATATTAGGCCGGTGCTTGAACGCGCCCTCAGCGAACCCGGCCCTAGCCTGGTGGTGGTGCCGATCGATTACCGGGAAAACAGCAAGCTCACCGCGAGACTGGGTGACATTGCCTGCACAATCTAGAAAGCAGCCTGCGCTTCGAATAAACACAATATGCGCAGCTGATATACGCTCAAACAGCAACTGATAAAACATCCGCAACCAGCGACAAAAGGTGATCCAATGACAAGCCATTACTCTCATCTGGTAGCACACGAAACCATTCCCAGCGGCAAGCTTGAAGTTCAAGCCCCCTATGATGGCAGCCTGATTGCCACGGTGGACACGGTGGACAGCCTGGCGATTGAACACGCGCTGGGCGTTGCCAGCGAACTGTTTAATGATCGCTCACGCTGGCTGTCGGCTGCAGAACGCATCGAGATCCTGCAGCGGCTGGCGCAGCTGATGCAGCAAAACGCCGAGCGCCTGACACAGCTCGCCGCCCGAGAAGGCGGCAAGCCGCTGAAAGACAGCCAGGTGGAAATGGATCGCGCGATCGACGGCGTACACAGCTGCGTCGAATGCCTGCGCAATAACCACGGCGAAGAAATTCCCATGGGGATTAATGCCGCCTCAATGAACCGCCTCGCGATGACGCACCACGAACCCATCGGTGTGGTGGTTGCGGTCAGCGCCTTTAACCACCCGATTAATCTGATTGTTCACCAGGTCGGCCCGGCGATTGCCGCTGGCTGCCCGGTGATTATCAAGCCCGCCAATGACACGCCGCTGTCCTGTTATGAGCTGGTGAAACTGCTGCATCAGGCGGGCCTGCCGGCTGAATGGGCACAGGTGGTGACACCGCAAAGCCATGATGTCGCTGAAAAACTGGTGACTGATGCCCGTGTCGGTTTTTTCAGTTTTATCGGCAGCGCCGGTGTGGGCTGGATGCTGCGCTCAAAACTGGCCCCCGGTGCCCGTTGCGCACTGGAACACGGCGGGGTGGCGCCGGTGATTGTCGAAGCCGATGCGGATCTACAAGGCATACTGCCACTGCTCGCCAAGGGCGGCTTTTACCATGCGGGCCAGGTGTGTGTATCGGTGCAACGGGTTTACGCGCAGCGGGACATTGCCCGCCAGGTAGCAGAAAAACTGGCAGAGCTGGGACAGGCCATGACCGTAGGCGACCCCGCCTCTGCGGATACAGACGTGGGGCCATTGATCCGCCACGCCGAAACCGACCGGGTGGCCAACTGGGTTGATCAGGCGATTGCTGCCGGTGCCGAGAAAATTGCTGGCGAGGGCAAGCTCTCCGACAGCTGCTATTCGCCCACGGTGCTGCTCAACCCGCCCCATGATGCGGATGTGAGCTGCAAGGAAATATTCGGCCCGGTGATCTGTGTGTATGAATATGATGAAATCGATGAAGCCATCCAGCAGGCCAATGCACTGGATGTCGCCTTCCAGGCAAGTATCTGCACACGCAATCTGGACAGCGCCATGTATGCCTACCGGCGGCTCAATGCCTCGGCAGTAATGATTAATGACCACACCGCATTCCGGGTCGACTGGATGCCATTTTCCGGGCTACGTCACTCAGGCATGGGGGTGGGCGGCATTCCCCACACCTTTGAAGATATGCAGATTAAAAAATTGATGGTGATAAAATCAGACAGCCTGTAGCGCCTGGATTTACCGGGCAAAATGCCGAGCAGATCGACGTTTGCAGAAAAAATCCAGCATCACCGCGCCATTGGATTTATAATGGCGTGCACACGACTTCTTATTTCAAAATAAACGACGAGCTATGAAACAAATTCTGATTCCCATCTCACCCGGCGAACTGCTGGACAAAATCACCATCCTTGAAATCAAATCAGCACGCATTAACTCAAGTGATAAGCTCGCCAATGTAAACCGCGAACTGGGCATGCTGAACCAGGTATGGGCAGACGCGGTGGATGAAGACGACGCCCTGCAACAGATGCGCGCCGAGCTAAAAAGCATTAATGAAGCACTGTGGGACATCGAAGATGATATTCGCGATGAAGAACGCGCAAAACGCTTCGGCGACCGATTTATAGAACTCGCACGCAGTGTGTATGTCACCAACGATCAACGCGCCGATGTAAAAAAACGCATCAACCTGCACCTGAAGTCCGATATTGTTGAAGAAAAATCTTATCAGGATTACACATAATTCATGAATATTCTGGTATGTACCTCGGCTGATAGCTCACTCAATAGTCTTCGCCCTGAACTGGAAATATACATATCCCTGGCAAAAGCCGGCCATAATATTACACTTATTACTCACCACAACGAGCAGTACAGCGAACGCTTCAAACAACATGGCATAAACCTGATCGAGAAGCCTGTAACCAGGAAAATCAGTCTAAGTTCTGTCAAACTGATTCGTAATACGATAAAAGACAGCCAAATTGATATCGTTTACGCGACTAATTCCAAAGCCATACCCAATGCTGCACTTGCCTGTATTGGCCTGCCTGTAAAACTCGTCATTTACAGAGGCACGGCAAGCGGCCTGTACTGGCACGATCCTAGCAACTATCTTAGCGTATTTAATCCAAGAGTAGATGGCATCATCTGTGTCTCGAAATATGTTTTTGACGCCATATCAGCCAAAAAAAGCCTGAAAACAAAAAACATCACCACCATATACAA
>JBFFND010000361.1:0-2992 GCA_041563375.1 Gammaproteobacteria bacterium
AAAGGTAAGCCATTACTTTCTGTCGGCACAACTCAGGATATTACTGAGTTGCACAAGGCACAGCAAGACGTTGAGCGCCTGGCATCCATTGTTAAATATTCGCCAGATTTTATTGGTATTTCTGACATCGAAGGACACGCTCTGTTTGTTAATGCCGCAGGGCGAGAACTGGTCGGTATCAGAGACGATGAACATCTGTTCAGCACAATGATCGATGACTACTTTCCCGAGGGTGATCGAGAAACTGTTATTAACAGGATCATGCCGTCCGTTATGAATCAGGGGCGCTGGTCTGGAGAAGTTAATTTTCGTCATTTCATTAGCAGTGAAATAATCCCTATATGGTTTGATGTTTTCAGAATTGATCATCCAGTTACTGGAGTCCCTATTAATTTTGCCACCATAAGTCGTGATTTGCGTGAACAAAAAGCCATTGAAGTTGAGCTCAGAAACCACCGAGAAAATCTCGAAAAACTTGTAGATGAACGCACGTCGGAAATGAGGGTGGCCCGTGAAGAAGCTGAGCGTGCCAATGCTAGCAAGTCAGAATTTTTATCTCGCATGAGCCACGAACTGCGGACACCGATGAACGCAATTCTTGGCTTCGGACAAATACTTGAGATCAAAAGCGAGGGTTTCAGTGAAGACCAGAAAGGCAATATCAAGGAGATCCTTGATGCAGGCCGTCATTTATTAAGTCTGATCGACGAAGTGCTGGATCTGGCTAAAATTGAATCTGGTAAACTACAGGTTTTCATAGAACAAGCCCATGTTGATACTATACTCCAGCAGTGTGCTTCACTGATCAAGCCACAGTTAGAAGTACGACAGATAGAGTTAATAGATCATGTTAGTGGCCAGGGATATAGTGTACAGGCAGATCCAGGTCGACTTAAGCAGGTAATGCTAAATCTTCTTTCGAATGCAGTGAAATATAACAACGATAAAGGGCGCATTACGCTGGACAGCGAAATTATAGATGAACAACGTCTTCGCATCAGCGTTACGGATACAGGGCAAGGATTGACTAAGGAGGAAATTGCTGAATTGTTTATACCTTTCGAGCGCCTGAATGCTGGAAAAAATACAGATGGTACAGGTATCGGCCTGGTTATTAGCAAGCACTTAATAGAAGCTATGGATGGGTCCATTGGTGTTGAGAGTGTGCCGGGTGAAGGTTGTTCATTCTGGGTTGAAATTGCATTATCTAATGAGTTGTAATTTATAAAGCTGATGAAAACCCGGGTCGGAACACAGTTTTTTCTAATATAGACAAATGCAATCAAACAATCAAAATGCAAATCACAGTTTACGCTGCTGTTTTTTTATTTCACGACGGACATCCTTTTTCACACCGGCTTCATCGGCAAATTCCATCCAGCTGTTAACCGCAGCAGTCACCTCGTCAATGATCTCTTCTGGCCTGGAAATACTGATCGACCGGCCCGTAGCAATTAATTCGTCTCTGCTGAAATGATCCCGTTTGCTGTTCACGCTCATCTGGTGCTGGTTGGTCCATTTGCCAGCGGGGTTGTGAGAGTAGGTGACATCATAGGCGGGTGATAGCCGCCACTGTCCGTCTTTGCCCATCAGAAACGAAATATTTTTCGTGTGGTCGTCCTGGTTGCGGGCGATGATATTGAAGAGCATACGTCGGTACTGTTCGGTTGCTTCTGCCTTGCTGAGACGTAATTTTCGCATCACTTCAAATGCCTGTTCATAACTGTAGGCGCCCGCCATATTGAAATCATAGTGGGCGATGCCACACAGTGACTGCATATGCAGTTTTTCACCTCCAGCGCGGTCAAAGCGTCGGGTCATAAAGTGGGCGCGACCATTTTCCTCCAGTAGCCTGCTTTCGGTGATATTGATGCCGGCGGCTTTTGCCATCAGGTAATAGGCGTATTCAATACGACCATAACCGCCGGGCTCTCCCAGTTCCAGGTCTGTCACGCCATCGAACTTCAATAACCAGTAGTCGTAACCTTCAGGCACATCCGTCTGGCCGGAAATAACATCACCCTGGTCATTCATCGCAATCACCGCTTTGGGTCTGGCGCCACCGGCGGATGTGCCCACGCGTAGAATATCCAGGATGGCATCGGCATTTTTATGCTCACTATTGCCCAGCTGGACGCTCAGGCCTTTGCGTTCATTCATGATCGCCTGCGCCAGTTTAACCAGTTCAGTTATCTCGACCGGAACCGATTCATCATACTTGTCGATAACCGGGGGTGAAAACTCCAGCGCCCCCATGCCCCGCCTGGCGGTATAGCACAGTCGTTCCACCGGGTTGAAGCTGGCACTGTCCCGTCCATTTCTGGCGAGCCAGGCATCGATGATGCTGTTACCAAACTTGTCCGGTAAGGCATCGGCCAGCAGGCCGGGCAAACCCAGGAAGGTGTCCCTGTTGAGCGAGGGAAAGACGAACTTGCCATCGCCGGCCCTGGCGGCGTCCAGGCTCATTGTAATCGGAGATACATCGAGGCCCTTATTGAGAAAGTCACTGGCATATTCAAAAACCGCATAGCCACGTTTATCCAGCCAGGATACCGCGCCCACCGTGTCGCCCCATAATTTCACAATGGCCGTATCGATTTTTTTTACCATTCTGCGTCGTCCTTTTCCTGTGACTTGAGGCGTTCCCCCGATGCCCGCTGGCGAACCTTGCCGCGGGTTTTTGCCAGCTGCATCGGGCTTATTGAGATCTCGGGTATGAAGTTGTCCAGCTGCTCCAGGGTGCCGAGTTCTCTCAGCACGGCGATAAGGGTTGAAAGCTTGCCTCGCCCTGACTCAAGTGACTTGATGGTGTTGAGTGACAGGGTGGTCGCCTCAGCGAGTTCCTGCTGGGTGGTGTTTTTCTGCAGGCGTAGTGCCTTCAGACGATTGCCCAGTTCCTGTTCGATGGTTTTGTCCGAGAGTGCATAGAAATCCATAACGACCTCAAAAAAGCCTATAAATAGGAATAATACTTAATAATAGTCAATTAATT
>JBFFND010000362.1:0-2989 GCA_041563375.1 Gammaproteobacteria bacterium
GGAGATTTCGTGTCTTAAAGCATAATCCAGAGCTTTATCCGCCGTGGAATTTATAGGACTCCTGGCGTTAAATACTTCTACAATATCAACGCTTGGAGCGAGTTTATCGACTTCCTCCAGCAGCTCATCGGCATAGGCGGTGATTTTCATAAACCACTGGGGAATTTCCTTGCGCTCCACCAGCGCGCCGGAACGCCAGCCACGGCCATCCACCACCTGCTCATTGGCGAGCACGGTCTGGTCCACCGGATCCCAGTTGACCACCGCGTTCTTTTTATACACCAGGCCCTTTTCATACAATTTGGTGAACAGCCATTGCTCCCAGCGGTAATACTCGGGGGTGCAGGTCGCCAGCTCACGATCCCAGTCATAGGCAAAGCCCAGCCGCTTCAGCTGGCCACGCATATAGTCGATATTTTCATAGGTCCATTTAGCGGGATGGGATTTGTGCTTGTGCGCGGCATTTTCCGCGGGCAGGCCGAACGCATCCCAGCCCATGGGCTGTAACACGTTTTTACCCTGCATACGCTGGTAGCGACTGATCACATCACCGATGGAGTAGTTGCGCACATGCCCCATATGCAGACGGCCACTGGGATAGGGAAACATCGACAGACAGTAGAATTTTTCTCTGTCCACCTGCTCACTAACCTTAAATGTCTGATTTTCTTCCCAAAATTCCTGGGCTTGCTGTTCGATCTGTTGTGGATTGTAATTTTCTTGCATCTAAACTGGCTTCAAATGGGTTGGGGTTCACAGACATGCTGCAAATATGAGCTATAAAAAGGGTATGAAGGATACATCAGAGTCGAGGCTTTAGGAAACTCGGGTTTCTGCAACCGACTCAGCTAACTCCACCACAGCAGACCGTGGTTGCACCTGATCTAACCCTGGATTCGGGTACAGGTGATTATACAAGACAGATTGAATGAGGTAAGTCTAATGTGGTCTCAGGACAACCCAAACACATCGTCACTGATTGAATCCTACAACCAGATGATGCGCCGCGTAAAAGATACCATCGATAATGCCGAAGCCCATGCCATGCCCACCCTGCAGAAGGCGCTTGAACAGGCCCAGCAACAGGCGATACACCTTGGTGAGGTCACCCTGGATGAGGCCGATGAAGTAGCCCGTTACATCCGCCACGATATCAACGATGCCGCCGAGTACCTGATGGAGTCCAGCCACGAATTCAGTGACTGGTTATTACTGGATATCGAGATCATCGAGCAGAAGGTACTGGAACTGTTTTTATCCGTGGCCGACAAAACCCGACTGGAACTGCAGCAGTTTGCACAGCAGGATAACAACTGAGGCAAGCCCCCCTTACCTGAACCAGCAGAAGCAGCCGCCATGCCCTGTATCAAATACTCGCAACGCCTGCTTAACCCGTTTCGCGGCTCGATAAATATCATTGAATACAAGGGCGCTGAGGCGGTCAGCCTGGATGGTGTTCACTGGGATATCTATGTCAGAAACCAGGCTCTGGTGAAGAACATGGAGCACCGTCACCCGATACAGCTTTCCCACATACATTACGGCCACTGGACAGCACAAAATGGCTTAAGACGAGGTCCGGTTTACGCCTGTGATGATTTCAGGCAGATGCAGGAACAGGGCGCGCGAGTGCATGATTTTCTGCTCAGCCATTATCAGGACATCCCCTTCCCGTTTCTCGATCACTACGAACTCTGGTTACTGGACAGTCACTACAATCCACTGGCACTGATCGACAGTTCGCTGCGCGAACCCGATTTCGACCAGCGGCCGCTGCTTGACTGGCGAGCTGGACAACTGTGCTGCAACGAGTTTACATCAAAGGCCTATGCGCAGATTAGATGTGCCGACAAGCCACACAGCGCCGGCGCCTATCTTACCGGTTATATCAATCAGCAATGCGGCCTGCCGCCGCGAGCTCAATGGTTTAAACGCAACCTGAACAAGCATGGCATCGGCATGCGTGGGTATCATATACCGCAGGAATTAACCGGGCGCAAACTGAATGAGAATACCTTTGAGCAGTGCATGCTCAACCGAAATGGCCATGACAGGAAACACAGCGAGTTGATTAACGAATTCATTCACTGGCAGTCACCCTGGCTGCTGTTACTGGATTCGCTCAGTAAAAGCCAGCGCAGAAGGTTTGAACAAGCCTCGTGCAAGCGTGCTCTACTGGTGGACAAGCTGCATCAGCTATACCCGCAGGTAATCGAACCACGTTTTATCAATGCCGCACGGGTAGAAGCCAGCTTGCGCAAAAATAATGCGCAGGAGCTGCAGTCGGCCGACGATGATTTGCATACCGAATACATCGAGCGACAGCGTTTAAGCAGAGACTAGGCACTCGCTTTATGAAAGGCTGTTAATCAGGTGTCTGTCTGACGCCGATTTATACGACCAGGGTAACGCGTATACAACACCAGTAGCCCAATCAGGCCCACGCTAATCAAAAGATAGTTCTGCCAGCGTACATAGGGTGTGGCACCACGGTAGGCCTGCACCTCATGCGTTAACACTTCACGCTTAAACTGCTGCGCCATGGCCTGCACCCGCCCATCTGCACCGATAAATGAGGTTACCCCGGTATTGGTCACCCGCAGCAAACTGCGCCCGCTTTCCAGTGCGCGCATCTGTGCAATCTGGTGATGTTGCCAGGGCTGTGGTGAGTCCTCAAACCAGGCATCGTTACTCACATTCACCAGCAGTGTGGCTTCGGGCAGATCCTGCAGCACATCACGATCAAACGCATCCTCAAAACAGATGCTCACTCCCACCGGCTGACCGGCCACATTGATCAACTGTTGATCGCTTTCGCCACTGTCTATATCCGACATGGGAATATCAATCCACTGAGCAAAAAAGCCCAGCAACGGGCGCAATGGAAAGTATTCTCCCAGCGGAACCAGGTGTCGTTTCCTGTACACCTGACCGTTTAAATCCACCAGTGAATTATAATAACGCCCGCTTTGTGCATCACGCACAATCA
>JBFFND010000363.1:0-2982 GCA_041563375.1 Gammaproteobacteria bacterium
CACCCGACATTATTTATGTTGCCACTGAAGGCCCGCTGGGTGCTTCTGCAATTAATGCGGCAAACAGATTAAACATCCCGGTGGTCAGTGGATTTCACACCAACTTTCATGCCTATAGTAAACATTACAGGCTGGGCTGGTTTGAGAATATAATTTTTGTATATTTGAAACGGCTGCATAACCGCACAATGTGTACGCTAACGCCCTCACCCGAGATTGTCAGCCGATTAAAACAGCGAGGCATCAACAATGCAGAGCTGTTCAGCCGTGGTGTAGATACTGACATTTATAACCCCTGCCACCGACAGCAGGCCTTACGCAGTCAATGGGGGATTCCAGAAGACATGCCTCTGGCGCTGCATGTGGGCCGTATTGCTGCTGAAAAGAATATCCAGCTGGTGATTGACAGCTATCATGCCATGCAACAGGAAGAGCCGCAGTTACGGCTGGTAATGGTTGGT
Source organism: Gammaproteobacteria bacterium (assembly GCA_041563375.1). GTDB lineage: Bacteria > Pseudomonadota > Gammaproteobacteria > SZUA-229 > SZUA-229 > SZUA-229. The sequence goes on from JBFFND010000363.1 coordinate 462, forward strand.
GATGGCCCGCTACTTGGCAAATTAAAACGACGTCATCCGGATATTATTTTTACCGGGCCAAAAGTTGGCCTTGAATTATCACAGCACTATGCCGCTGCAGACATCTTCCTGTTTGCATCTGAATCGGAAACATTTGGCAACGTTATTCTTGAGGCCATGTCGAGCGGACTTGCAGTGGTCGCATACAATTATGCCGCTGCCGCCATGCATATAAACAACCAGCTCAATGGGGTTGTCGTCGAGCCTGGAAGTGCCGCTGAATTCTGTAATGCCGCTGTTAATTTAATTAAGCACCCCGAAACTATCACTGCGATGCGAAAACAGGCCAGGGCAACAGCAGAACAGCTGGACTGGCATCATCTGATTGATCATTTTGAAAAGGTACTGGTGAGATATGTTAAATCAAAACCCTGTGATAAGCGAAAACCAGAACAGGCTGTTTCAGCGGATGGATCAGCATGAATATCAACTTTGCCTGTTATTTAACAAATATACGACGATTAAGATGGTTAGAGCATTCTTTGCCATCATCAGTCGACTGGGAAATGGCATTTTCTGGTATGGACTGATATTAAGCCTGCCATTTATATTCGGCCTGCAGGCCCTTACCACGTCGATAATGATGACTGTCACCGGCACCGTCGGTGTCGTTATCTACAAATTACTTAAAAACAACCTGGTACGGCAACGCCCCTGCATACATCATGCAGCTATTCAACAGGGCACTGCCATGCTGGACCTTTACAGTTTTCCATCGGGCCATACCCTGCATGCATTCTCATTTGGCATTATTGCGGTGTACGCTTTTCCTCAGCTGGCCATTATACTTGTCCCGTTTATGCTGCTGATCGCTGCATCAAGAGTGGTACTTGGCTTACATTACCCAAGTGATGTCGTGGTGGGCGCATTGATCGGAACCTCACTGGCTTTAATCACTATCAGTTCCACTTTATAGTTTTACTGGCATAAACACTTTATAGCCGCTGGCCAGGTGGCCTGGTATGAATCCAGGACCGCTGTTCTGCATCATCTGCACTGCAACTATAGCCTCACATACCCCGCGCTTTAGCACAGGCCCATTGCCTGAGTAGCTGCCAGAATCATATAGCCTGTTTCAGCTTACCCTGTTACCCGTATTGAATTACGCCATAGAACGAGTACTATCAAGTACTAACTCCAAGTTAAACACCTGATCATCGTAGATTACCCTGGCCCAGGCTTTGGTGATTATTAATACATTATATTAGCAGGAGCCCATATGAATCATTCTAATAACACTGAAGAGTGCCTTCACTCTTACCCCGTATGGGACCGCTCGGTAAGGATTTTTCACTGGATCAATGTGATCTGCATTATCGGCCTGATCTGCCTGGGGCTTATCCTTCTCAATAATAAAAGCTTCGGTGTCAGCGCGGATGGCAAAGTACTACTCAAAACCCTGCACGCCTATTTTGGTTATGTTTTTGTGCTTAATCTTATATGGCGACTGGTGTGGGGTTTTCTCGGAAATCGCTTTTCCAGATGGCAGTCGATACTGCCCTTCCGCAGGGGATACATTAAATCCGCTGAAACCTATATGAAGGGCATGGCCGAAAATAACCCACCAGCCTATGCGGGCCATAACCCGATCGCACGCTTAATGGTCAGCCTGCTGTTTGCACTGCTGATAACACAGGCATCGACGGGACTCATACTCGCGGGTACCGACCTGTATCTTCCGCCTTTTGGCCATGAAATCGCCGAATGGGTAACAGGCTCGGGTGAAGACCACAGTCAACTGAGCGAGCTGAAACCTGGTTCAAAAGCCGGGGTAGACCCTGAAGGTTACCAGGAAATGCGCGACTTCAGAAAACCGTTTATCACCACCCATGTCTATGTATTCTATATACTCGTGGTTGCGATACTGCTGCATATTGCGGGTGTTGTTATTACAGAGCTTAAAGAAAAAAATGGTCTGGTCTCAGCCATGTTTACCGGCAAAAAAGTGTTCAAAAACAAGCCGCTTGACTATGATGACAATGACGGTTGAGTACATTGAGTTATTATCTGCTAAAAATTGCAGTGACATCGCTGCTGATTGTCACTATTTCGGAGATTGCCAAACGCAGCTCGCTGATTGGCGCCATACTGGCATCGGTACCCCTGGTTTCGGTGCTTGCGATGATCTGGCTGTATATTGACACAAAAGATGTCAGCAAGGTCAGCGCCCTGGCATCCAGCGTATTCTGGTTTGTGCTTCCATCACTGGTATTATTTCTGGCGTTACCCTACTTATTGAAGCATGGACTAAACTTTTACCTCAGCCTTGGCATTTCAATCGTTATCACTGTAGCCAGCTATTATCTCATGGTGTCGGCACTGCACCACTATGGCGTAAAACTGTAGCGCGACTGTAAACGTCGCTCAACCAGGACGCATGACTTGGCAACTCAGAAGAAAAACGGCATATCGCCCAAAACGGGTAAGCACTGGTCTCAGCAGGTCACCGAGCGCAGTGATGCGCTCGATCTGGAAGCGGGTG
>JBFFND010000364.1:0-2981 GCA_041563375.1 Gammaproteobacteria bacterium
GCGCCCGGTCGGGCGCGTTTTTCGTGAAGTGGATCAGCGAAGTGGTTCCGGCTGACAGCAGCACACCCTCGTCATAAAACACAAAACAGGGCCCACTCACTTAACAGTGCCAGTCTGGCTACGTCCTTCAACAGCCCACCAATAGCTACAACTCCGGTATGAGTTCCTCTTGTTAATTGAGGCAGATTACAAACCTGTAACAGAATCGCACCAAATGGGGGCGTAGCGCATATTCTGCACGATAAAGACGCACAGTGAGAAGTCAGGGGGGCTTTTAAAAACACTGCAAAACACCTCGGTAAGAAGGTAAGTTGTTGAATTATATGATTAATAAATAATTGGTACGCTCCGTGCAATCCCTGAGATCAAAGTGTGTAATTTGCCTCTTTTATGAACGGGAATAATCCTGCTTATTAAAAATTGTTCTACAACTTGAGGAGAACTCATAAATGAAACTTTCTAAAAAATTAACCCCCGTTGCACTGGCGACTACTTTAGCCCTCGGTGGATTGGCTGTGTCTACCCCTGCCGCTGCAGGTCTAAGCGGTAATATTGGTGTGCATTCAAAATATCTGTTACGCGGTATTTTTGAAGAAAATGCAGGTACAGCCGTTCAGGGCGGGATTGATTACAGTAATGACAGCGGTTTTTATGTAGGTTACTGGGGTTCAAGCCTGGGCTATACCTATGATGCGACAGGCACCTCACCTTATACCTCTACCGGTTTTGAAAATGACTTCTATGCAGGGTTTGCGGGTGAAGCTGGCGGTATTGGCTATGACATCGGTCTGATACAGTATATGTATCTTAGTGTCGATGATTCGGATTTGACTGAATTAACCGCTAGCGTTTCCATGGGTGACGGCTATGTCGGTATGCAATACCTGCTGACAGACGGCTGGTGGGGTAATGCTGGTGACATCTACTGGAAAGCGGGTTATGGATTTGCACTTCCTAAAGAAGTGGGTCTGGCATTTGATCTGGGTTACTACACCTATAATGATGACGACAACTCTGAGCTGGGTGGTGCCACAACATCTACTTCTGGTTTCCGTCATTTGAATATTACCTTCTCGCATGCAGTGGGAGCCACAGGTGCTGAAGCTTATGTTCAGTATACGGTTGCAGGTGAAGATCGTTCAGGTACTGATTATGATGACACCATCGTCATGGGTCTGACCTACGGTTTCGATCTTTAATATCACTGACAGGTACAGAGGGGCACGCTAGTGCCCCTCAATGTTGAATAAAACATAAGCTCCGGCTAATGAATTCGGTGATACTGATACAAAGTAGTACAACTCAGGTTACGTAAGTAAGCAGGAATTGTTCAGCGTATTTCATTTTGTGCCATGGACGACATGTTTGGCCTGGAGAAATTAAAGAAGAGGTAATAATAAAAAGCCATCACATAGTGATGGCTTTTTTTATGCACAGGACGTGCGGTATTTCGCGAGAGGCAAGGACGCCGGCAGCGGTTATGCACAGGACGTGCGGTATTTTGCGGGAGGCATGGATGCCGGTAGCAAAGATGCACAGGATAAAGTCGTTAGTCATTAGTCATTAGTCATTCGTCATTCGTCATTTGTCATTTGTCGTAGGGTGGATCAAGCGAAGCGGATCCACCGTATTACAGTTTGTTTAAGCAACATCGTCTGAAATCATATTAAACAGCACATAAAGCGATGCAACAAACTGGCGCAGAGACGCATGGCGTTGTTTATAAATGGTGCAGATTTTGCCTGATGGTATTTGTATATGTACTAAAAAGACGCATGAGAGCGCAGTTATATGGCCAGAGCAATGATAAATAGTTAAATAAACCGAATGGCACAGCTTGTGCATTAAACAGGTTAACTGAAGTTATCAGGTTTGTTTTTACGATGTGAAAAGTGCTGTTGAAACCTGGTGTGCTTGATTCAGGTGAGGCGTTTTAAAGTCATAGCTAACAAGAGGTCAAATAGACGTGGATACAATCATTAAAATCGATGTAACAAAACCGGCTGATGAGCAGGATGGTGTAATACACAATCGCTGGCATCCGGATATTCCTATGGTCACTATGGTGAAGCCGGGTGATGAGTTCAGGGTGGAATGCCTGGACTGGACCGGTGGGCAGATAAAGAATGATGACTGCGCGGATGATATCCGCGATGTGGATTTAACCCAGGTGCATTACCTGAGTGGGCCAATCGGTGTAGAAGGTGCTGAGCCGGGTGACCTGATGGTGGTGGATATTCTTGATGTTGGTGTGCTGAAGGAATCGGAATGGGGCTTTACCGGTCTGTTTGCAAAAGAAAATGGCGGCGGCTTTCTAACCGAGCACTATCCCGAAGCAAACAAGGCCTGCTGGGATTTTCATGGCATTTATGCTTCATCGCGTCACATTCCCGGGGTTGAATTTGCCGGCATTATGCATCCGGGACTGATTGGTTGTCTGCCTTCAAAAGAATTGCTGGATGAATGGAACGAGAGGGAAAGTGGACTGGTAGCAACCGACCCGGAACGCGTACCACCGCTGGCAGCATTACCTTATGCCGATACCGCGGTAATGGGACGTATGAAACCGGAAGAGGCGGCGCAAGCGGCGAAAGAAGGCGCACGTACTGTCCCACCACGAGAGCACGGTGGTAACTGTGACATTAAAAACCTTTCACGTGGTTCGCGGGTGTATTTCCCGGTATATGTAAAAGATGGTGGCCTGTCGATGGGTGATATTCATTTCTCCCAGGGTGATGGTGAAATTACCTTCTGTGGCGCGATTGAAATGGCTGGTTACCTGGATATTCGTGTGGGCCTGATTAAAGGTGGCATGAAAAAATACAACGTTAAGAACCCGATTTTCAAGCCCAGTCCAATGGAACCACGCTACAGCAATTACCTGATCTTTGAAGGTATTTCGGTGGATGAAGACGGCGGCCAGCATTATCTGGATGCACATGTGGCATACCGTCAGGCCTGCCTGAATGCAATTGAGCACC
>JBFFND010000365.1:0-2979 GCA_041563375.1 Gammaproteobacteria bacterium
GGTGCGGTGGTTGAGCCCTGTAACTTTACCGCAAAGTTTCCGCGCCCTGGCATAGCGATGGAACACTATCTGTCGGGTGAGACTTTGCTTGAAGCCTACTGGAAAAGTGTGCGTATGCCGGGGCAGGGGGTGTTTGTTGGTGAACCGCTGGCATCACCGTTTAACGGCTGCCGTCTGGAACTGGACAAGGGCCACTATAAGTTTATAAATAACGCGTACCAGCAGAATGGAGCGAGACAGTTCGCATCAAAGCAGGCTGAATCATGGGTAATGCGTGCAGCAAAAAACTGCATGCCATTATATTGAAATAAATGACTGCCCAGCTTAAGCCCGGGCAATTTAGCGAATCATAAATAACATGAAAATATTAGTAACGGGTGCTGCCGGTTTTATCGGCATGCACCTGGCAAAACGATTGCTGGAAAGAGGTGATGAGGTTGTCGGTATCGATAACCTGAATGACTATTATTCGGTGCAGTTAAAACACGATCGCCTCAAACAGCTGGATGGGTTTGATAATTTTAAATTTATTGAAATGGATATCGCAGACCGTGATGCCATGGCAAAACTGTTTAAAGATGAACAGTTTAACCGGGTAATGAATCTGGCTGCACAGGCGGGTGTGCGTTATTCACTGCAAAACCCGCTGGCCTATGTGGACAGTAATCTTGTTGGCTTTGCCAATATACTGGAAGGGTGTCGGCATAATAATGTCGAACATCTGGTGTATGCCAGTAGTTCCAGTGTCTATGGGGCGAATACTGATATGCCATTCAGTGTGCACCATAATGTCGATCACCCGGTCAGTCTGTATGCGGCTACTAAAAAATCCGGTGAGTTAATGGCGCATACTTACAGCCATCTGTATGGGTTGCCCACCACCGGATTACGTTTCTTTACGGTATACGGCCCATGGGGTCGGCCAGATATGTCACCTTCGTTGTTTGCTGGCGCTATCTTGCGGGATGAAGCCATTAATGTTTTCAATGAAGGAAAAATGCAGCGCGATTTTACCTATATTGATGACATAGTCGAGGGTGTGGTAAGGGTTATCGATAAGGTTGCAGAGCCGAATTCTGAGTTCGATACGTCTGCACCAGATCCTGCAAGCAGCTATGCACCTTACCGAATTTACAATATCGGTAATAATGAGCCGGTGCAGTTAATGGAGTTTATTGAAACCATTGAAAATGCGCTGGGCAAAAAAGCCGAGAAAAACATGATGGGTATGCAGGACGGTGATGTGGTTGCAACTTACGCCAATATTGATGCGCTGATAGATGCAGTCGATTTTAAACCGGCCACACCACTGAAAGACGGCATACAGAAATTTGTTGACTGGTATAAAGCCTATCATGCGTAAGAGTATAAACTGAAAAATATAAGCGAAAGTCACAAACGATAATAATTACTACAATAGCAGATAAAGATAAATAAAAATGGATTATTACGGGCAATCAGAATTCACCAGCATGCTGTCAGACGATGTCAGCGAACAATTAAAGAAAGACATTCCAGCGAGCTGTACTGTTACCCTGTCACAACGCCAGTTGTGTGATCTGGAGATGCTGCTCAATAATGCCCTGCATCCACTCAACGGCTTTATGAATGAGGCGGAGTATAATTCAGTTCTGGAAAATATGAGCCTGGATAATGGACTGCTCTGGAGCATGCCAATTACCCTGGATGTCGCCAAAGAACAGATCGATGCCTTCGCCGGGGCAACCAAAATCGGCCTGAGTGACAAGGAAGGTTTTACCCTGGCGACGCTGGATATTGAATCGATCTGGCAGGCGGATAAAAAGAAAGAAGCCGAAAAGCTGTATGGCACAACGGATATCGCACATCCGGGTGTGGAATACCTGATGAACGAGGTCAAGGACTACTATATCGGTGGTACGGTCAATGGCATGCAGTTACCCGGGCATTATGATTTTGAAATGCTCAGACAGACACCTGAAGCGCTGCGTACTGAATTTCATCAGTCGGGCTGGCAGGATGTGGTGGCTTTTCACACCAGTAAACCGATGCATCAGGTACACACCAGGATAACAAGTGATGCTGCCAAATCACTGGGAGCAAATTTACTCATTCACCCGGTGTCCGGTGTGGGCAAACCCGGTGACCTGGCTTACTATAGTCGTGTGCACTGTTACCAGGCGGTGATGAAACATTACCCGAAATACCTGGCTAAGCTGTCGCTGATTCCACAGGCCATGCGCATGGCTGGCCCCAGAGAGGCAATTCACAATATGATTGTGCGACAGAATTACGGCTGTTCGCACTTTATTGTGGGCCCTGAACATGCCTCACCGCCAGGGGTAAGGTCCGGTAGACCCCGTTTTTATGAAAAGTATTCGGCACAGAAATTCGTTGCGTCATTTCAGGATAAACTGGCAATACAGATGTACCCGGCTGAAGAGCTGGGTTATTCAACCAGCGAAAAGCGTTATGTCTCCTGCAAACAGGCCAGACAGAATAAACTGGAAACCCAGGACTATACCGAAAAAGATTTTAATTACGCGTTGGAACACGATGAGCCGATTCCTGAGTGGTATTCCTACCCCGAAGTGATCGATGAATTGAGCAAGGTTCGCCTGTCGAGAAAGCACAAAGGCCTGACCCTGTTTTTCACTGGCCTTTCCGGTTCGGGAAAATCGACCCTGGCAAAACAGATTTATGCGCGCTTTATCGAGCAGGGTGATAGGCCAGTGACCTTACTCGATGGCGACGTGGTGCGTACCAATTTATCCAGTGAGCTTGGATTCTCCAAGGAACATCGTGATATTAATGTGAAACGCATAGGTTATGTGGCCAGTGAGATTACCAAAAATCGTGGTGTGGCTATCTGCGCACCCATTGCGCCCTATACCAGTATTCGTCGTTCAGTACGGGACATGATTGAAGAGTATGGTGCCTTTATCGAAATATTTGTCGCCACGCCACTTGAAACCTGTGAAGGGCGAGACCGTAAAGGCA
>JBFFND010000366.1:0-2963 GCA_041563375.1 Gammaproteobacteria bacterium
CCTATATCGGATTTGTTTTCTTCAATTGCCTGCTGGTCACCGCGACGTTTTTGCATTTCCAGCTCATACAACTTGGCCTTGAGCTGCTTCATCGCGCTGTCCTTGTTTTTGTGTTGCGAACGGTCATTCTGGCATTGCACTACCACACCACTGGGGGCGTGGGTGATGCGTACGGCGGATTCGGTTTTATTGACGTGCTGACCACCGGCCCCCGAGGCACGGTAGACATCGATGCGCAGATCCGCCGGGTTGATATCGATGTCGATATTGTCATCCACTTCCGGTGAGACAAAAACCGAGGCAAACGAGGTGTGACGACGATTGCCCGAATCGAAGGGTGATTTACGCACCAGGCGGTGTACACCGGTTTCAGTGCGCAGCCAGCCGTAGGCATACTCCCCTTCAAAGCGAATGGTCGCACCCTTGATACCTGCCACATCGCCGGCCGTCACTTCGATCAGCTCGGTTTTGAATCCGTGGGCTTCACCCCAGCGCAAATACATGCGCAGAATCATTTCCGCCCAGTCCTGTGCTTCGGTGCCGCCGGAACCGGCCTGGATATCAAGGAAAGCATTGGCTGAATCCATCTCACCGGAGAACATACGACGGAATTCCAGCTCTTCGATCTGCTTTTCCATGGCCGCCAGATCATCGATCACTGATTGCACGCTGTCTTCGTCGTTCTCTTCAGCCGCCATTTCTAATAATTCAGCGGCATCGTCGAGACCACTGTTCAACTTTTCAATGGTAACGACTATGGCTTCAAGGCGTGCTCGATCCTGTCCCAGCTGCTGTGCGCGCTGCTGGTCGTTCCACACATCGGGCTGCTCCAGTTCGCGACTGATCTCTTCAAGTGCTTCTTTTTTGGCATCGAAGTCAAAGATACCCCCTGAGCGCATCACGACGCGCTGCAAGGTCTGCGATCTGGTTCTGGACAGGATTTAATTCAAGCATGGAGTTGGTCTGGCTACAGGGTTTACGGGGTCAATACGACCGATTAACAGGGAGCGTTATAGTACATGAATAAGGCCGTTTCATCTATCCATGATTAACCCCTGCTGACTCCGAAAAAGCCCTGACGACTACTGCTGGCTGGATTTTTTTGCCACATCGTCACGCAGGTACACTGGCTGCGCCTGAGCCGCGCTCAACGCATGTCCCTGAACAAATTCAGCCGCCGCCAGCTCTGCCATGGCCGCAGCGTGTGGTAGCAGCGTGCTGTCATTACCGAGCAGGCCAACCGCCCCGGCTACCGCAAAACGTTGCTGCAGTTCCGCCTGGTAACTGCCCCAGGCCGAACCGGCACCGAACCACTCACCGCTTTCAGGCAGCTGCAGCGCATCCGGTGAGGCAATCTGCTCTGTGCCCTGTAACTGCATCAGGCCATTGTCGCCCAGCGCGTAGGCGCCCCAGTAAATTCCGCCCATGCGAGCATCTATACCGGCCAGCACCTGCGACTGGCCGCTCTGCTGATGGGCATATTGCGCAATTGCCGCCAGCGTGGATACCGGCACCACCGGCAGGTCACTGGCAAAGGCCAGACCGTGCACCACCCCGGTGGCAATCCGCACCCCGGTAAACGAACCCGGGCCACGGCCAAAGGCCAGTGCATCCAGTTGTTTGAGGCTCAGCTGCTGCTGTTCGAACAGTTGCTCGATCATCTGCAGTATCAGCTGGGTGTGCTCCCTGGGCGCCAGCTGGTAGCATTCGAACAGCTCACCATTGATATAGAGTGCAGCAGAACAGGCTTCAGTCGCCGTATCTACTGCAAGAATTTTTAGCTGGTGAGGCGTGGGCTTTGAATTATTCATAACAGCTGCATCACTTATTCACGCCAGGATGCATAAAACGCATCCACATCGTCGGGGTCATGGGTCACTGGCATATCCGGCAGGCTTTGCAGGAAGACTTTGCCATAGGGCTTGCTGCTGATGCGGTTATCGCCGATCATCAGCACGCCATAATCATTCATATCCCGAATCAGTCGACCGGCGCCCTGCTTCAGCGCAATCACCGCCTGTGGCAGCTGGTAATCCATAAACGGGTTGCCGCCCATGCGGCGGATACCATCCAGACGTGCCTGCATCACCGGGTCGCCGGGTGAGGCGAAGGGCAACTTGTCGATAATCACACAGGACAGCGCTTCTCCACGCACGTCGACCCCTTCCCAGAAACTGCCGGTGCCGAGCAGTATGGCATTGCCCAGTTCACGGAATTTCTGCAGCAGCTGGTGTTTGGGCAAGGAGCCCTGGATCAGTAACGGGTACTTTAATTTACGCTCCAGTAAACGCGCCGCATCATTCAGTGCGCGATAGCTGGTAAACAGTAAAAAGGCCCGGCCCTGACTGGCCTGTAATACCGAAATCGAGGCTTCTATCAGCTTTTCGGTGTAATTAAAGCTGGATGGCTCCGGCAGGTTTTGTGGAAGGTACAACAGCGATTGTTGCTGGTAATCAAATGGACTGTTCCAGTTACCCTGCTGGTAATCTTCAAGCCCCAGACGCTGCGCAAAATGCGCAAAGTCATGACCAACTTCCAGCGTAGCTGAGGTAAACACCCAGGCGCCGGGCAAGGCATCACGCTGCTGTTTAAACAGCGCGGCAATATCCAGTGGCGTTACATGCAGGATAAAGCCGCGGCTGAAGGTTTCATACCAGTAGATAGAAACCACATCATGGCTCGGATCACCGTAGCGCTTAAAACCATCGAGTAATTGCGCACAACGCTGATAACACTGCTCCAGTCCACGCCCACGTTCAGCTGCAATGTGCAGATGCTCCTGCAATTCCTGCAGTTCACTTTCAATGTTTTGCCGCGCCTGTTTAAGCGCCGGCTTGTTGGCAATCTTTGCCCAGGCATCCCGTTGATTATCTGCCCCCAGCGCAAGCCTGAAATTACCCAGCGCGGTTTTCAGGCGATCACAGTCGTCGCGAATCTGGAACATGTCAGGTGCATCTTTAACC
>JBFFND010000367.1:0-2954 GCA_041563375.1 Gammaproteobacteria bacterium
GCCTATTCATGCGTCTTCGAATACATTGAAACCTTCTATAACAGCATCCGACGCCACTCAGCGAATGATTACAAAAGTCCAAACACAATTGAACAGGAATACCACGAACAGTGCGCTTAAACTAGTGTCCACTTTTCGTGGTTAACATCAGATCCCAAAGAGAGATATGAAAAATGAACGAGATATGGTCAGCAATTGCAGGAGCAGGAGGCGCTTCAGTAATTATACTCGGTTTATCAGCATGGCTAGGAAAAGTTTGGGCTGACAGGATTCTCCAGGCACAGAAAGACTCATTCGCAAAAGAACTGGAAGCTGACAAGCATAATTACTCAAAGGTTATCGAAGAAGAAAAGCATAAATATGCCCTAATGCTGGAAAAAGCCTCAAGGGATTACGAAGTGCATATTGAAGGCTTGAAGACTATTTTGCTGAAATATTCAGAAAGACAGTTTGATGTATATGGTGATTTGTGGGTTTCTTTATGTGCATTGAAAAAAACAATGGATGAACTCTGGGCGGGAGTTAATGCAAAAAAAGTTAAGAATTTCAGCTCACAACTAAATGAAGCAAAATTTCAATTAGAAAAGACATCATTATTTATCGACGAAGAGCATCTTGGTCGAATCCATAACGCCTTGTATGAGTTGGATGAATTTGCACATGGAAAAGGTGATTTTATGAGGCGTATAAATCATCGTGATGCTGAAGCTGTGGATGAGCGGCGGTATATCGTTGAAAATAATCGATATCATAAGGATGTTTACGATCACATGCTCCAGGATATCCGTTCATATTTTAAAGCTAAGATATCAGGAGCCTAACAAGTGGCTGAACCTGACACCGTAAACTGTCACTATTTTTGTAACATGCAAAAAGGTGATGGGGAATCAAGGGGTCAGAACACTTGGAACAGCCGCTTTAATTTAAGCATAGCGCATGAGCAACTCTGGTAGCGGGTCTCTAGGCTGACAGCAGCCAGTTGTCATGAACTATTCACTGCTACACCCGTCACAGTAAGTTAAGAATCACAATTCAGTCAGTTGAGCCCCCTTATGAAAACATTTAACTCGTTCCTTATAGTCATTAGCCTGCTATTAACATCTTCTTATGCTGTCGCCGATAAGGCGGTATTTGCAGGGGGCTGTTTCTGGTGTATGGAAGCCGATTTTGAAAAACTGGATGGTGTTACCGATGTCATCTCGGGTTTCACTGGCGGAACCGTGCCTAACCCGACCTACATGGGGAATCATGACGGGCATTATGAAGCAATACAGGTTACCTATAACCCTGACGTCGTTTCTTACCAGCAATTGCTGGATTATTTCTGGGTCAATATCGATCCATTCGATGCCAGGGGGCAGTTTTGTGATAAGGGGCATTCGTATTTAAGTGCCATTTTTGTGGCTAATGAAAACGAAAGAGCGCTGGCAGAACAATCACGGCAGAAAGTGGTGGCTCAATTCCCAAATAAGAAAGTGGTGACGCCTGTTTTAAATGCATCTACGTTTTATCCAATCAAAGGTGATGAGAGTTATCACCAGGATTATTACAAGAACAATCCGATTCGCTATAAATTCTATCGCTTTAATTGTGGCCGGGACAGCCGCCTGGAAGAAATCTGGGGTGATAAGGCTAGCCATTAACTGGCAGAGCCATTTACCAGTATCATCAGGATATCAACAGGGCCATATCAACAGAGCCATACCAGCAGTACGGCTTCGATTGATTGCCGGTTGTTATAGATGTTTCAATAGCCGCCCTGGCCCTGTATGGGAATAACTAGAATAATGACATTTATTTCAGACATTGTTTCAAAATATGTACATGAGTCACATGTGTCAGCCATCAAGGAAATGGCAATGCGAAGTGCACAGGTTCCTGACTCGGTATCGCTGAGCTGGGGCTTGCCATCCTTTAGAACCCCTGAATATATACGTAATGGCGTTAAATCGCTGCTCGACACTGACGAGGATGCGGGAAAGTATACTTTTCCCGATGGACTGTTAGCTTTGCGTGAGCTCGTGGCCAGAACGCATTATCAAAAAACCGGCTTAACGGTTGATGCGAATAAACATGTGATGATTAATGCGGGTAATATGCAGGGCCTAAATACCCTGTTTCATACCATGCTGGATCCGGGCGATGAGATTATCCTGACTGACCCCTGTTTCGCATCGCATATCCAGCAAGTTACCCTGTTTAACGGCGTGCCGGTTTACTGGAAGCTTGATGAAGAAAACGGCTGGCAACTGGATATTGCAGCACTGTCCCGGCTGATTACGCGAAAAACACAGGCCATTGTGCTGGTCTCCCCATCCAATCCAACTGGAACAATCTTTAAAAAAGAAGACCTTCTGCAGGTAGGGCGTATCGCAAAGCAACATAATATCCTGGTTATTGTGGATGACCCCTACAGTGACGTTCTTTATGAGAATGAAAAGGATTATTTTAACCTGGCCTCTGTTGAGGAGTTCAGGGATCATGTCATCTACCTTTATTCATTTTCCAAGGCATATGCCATGAGTGGCTGGCGATTGAGCTATATGGTGATGCCTGAGGAACTGAAGCAGGAAGCGATAAAGGTGCATGATTCAACCATGATATGCGCGCCCAGGATTTCGCAACTGGCGGGTATGGTTGCGCTTTCGCAGGAATCAGATCATAAGAAAGATTTCCAGGAGATCCTGTTGACAAGGCGTATACTGATTGAGCAGCGGTTAGATAAGCTGGCGCATGTGTTCAGCTATCAGCCTCCGCAAGGTGCGTATTATGTGTTTCCGAAAATTAACCTCGATCATCTATCATCGCGGGATTTTTGCATTGAGCTGTTGAATAATGCCGGGGTCGCACTGACACCCGGTAGTGCATTCGGCCCCTCGGGTGAAGGCCATGTGCGCATGGCCTATTGTGTGGATGAAGATGAGATCAATACGGCGTTTGACAGGATTGAACAA
>JBFFND010000368.1:0-2948 GCA_041563375.1 Gammaproteobacteria bacterium
CGGAACCACTGCGTTGGAAGCTGGGTGAGTTGATACGCATTACTTTTGTCAACGACACCATGATGAATCACCCCATGCATCTGCATGGTATGTGGAGTGACCTGGAAACCGGTGATAACGATTACTTGCCACGAAAACATACTGTGGTGGTGCAACCGGGATCACGTATCAGCTATCGGGTAACTGTGGATGCTGAAGGCGGATGGGCTTATCACTGCCATCTGCTTTATCACATGATGGGCATGTTCCGAAAAGTCGAAGTGAGCAGGGGGTAGCACGATGAAAATTTATCCACTTATAAGTATTCTGTCGTTGTCCCTGGTTAGCAACAGTCTGGTTGCCGGAATGGAGGATGATCCACTGCTTACCATGGTAAAAATCGAAAAGCTCGAGCTTCAGGATGCGGGTAATGATGAACACAAACCTGTCATACTGGATGGCTCCATATGGGTAGGCAAGGATCTGCACAAAGTCTATATAAAAACCGAAGTCGAGCGAGTCAACGGTGAAAATGAAGAAGCCGAAATTCAGCTACTTTACAGCAGGGCGCTATATCCTTTTTGGGATGTACAGATCGGCTGGCGTCGGGATTTTGAGCCAAAGCCAGATCAAAACTGGCTCGCGCTAGGATTGCAGGGCCTGGCGCCCTACATGTTCGAAGTCGACGCGGTAATGTTCATCGGTGAGTCCGGCCAGGTAGCCGCACGCCTCGACGCTGAATATGAATACATGTTCACTCAACGCTGGGTGCTCACGCCTGAAATAGAAATCAATGCTTACAGTAAAGACGATACTAGCAGAGGCATCGGGTCAGGCATCGCAGACCTGTCTGCAGGTTTGCGGTTACGTTACGAAATTCGTCGTGAATTCGCGCCATATATTGGCATTAACTGGAACAGGCAATTCGGCAATACAGCGGACATCACCAGGGCTGCGGGGGAAGATAGTTCTGATACCCAGTTAGTTGTTGGTATACGCGCCTGGTTCTGAGAGATTTTATTGTTATGCCCTCTGTGCACTTATCTAAACATGAGTAGGTACACAGAGGGCATATTGGATGATAGTTATGAGATACCTTTTTTTATCCACCCTGTTAACGACAGGATTATTTACCCTTGCCGCATGCACTGAATCGACTGACAGCAGTATTAGTAAAAATGATCCAGATACAAATCGCTGGTACACCGAACAACAGGTCAACAACGGCGATGTGATTTATCAGAAACATTGCGCTAGCTGTCATCAGCCTGACGCCTCCGGAACTACGGACTGGCGCCAGAAAACTGTTGATGGTAAATATCCGCCACCGCCGCTAAATGGGACAGCACATACCTGGCATCATCCCATGGATGCGCTCAAGCGCACTATACGCATGGGCGGTGTTCCTCTAGGTGGCTCGATGCCGGCTTTTGAATCCAGGTTGAATGACCAGGAGATCGAAGAGATTCTTGCCTGGATCCAGTCACATTGGCCAGATCGTATTTATAAGGCATGGCTGGAAAGAAACAGGCAGGCGTCCAGATAGCCTTAATCTCAATCCAGTTTTTTTAATGTCTAGATGAGAATTAAAATAATGGAAATCTTAATACAAGGTACCCGGTATTTGTACATGCTACGCTTCGGTATAAAACTTAGCGAGAATACATACAAACTGTTGTAAGTACAAATTTGTCAACGCTATATGAAACACACGCATGTATATTTCAGCACATAGGAAGAGACTAAGTTTGCGCTTAACAATTCAAAGCACTCGGGCTAAACCTACTCTATAGCGAAGCGTTTGCAGCAATTGCGTGGTGTGAGTCCATTAATATAGCGACGGCCCTGGTTTCCACCGTCGGTGGTGGTAAACAATATTGAAAAGGTCGGGATATGGCCGCCGCTTTGGGGCTCACACCGAGGCAATACAGCTCAGGTGGGAAAGACAGGCTGCTGGGAATTAGTAAACGTGGTGATGCTTATTTACGGTGTTTACTGGTTCATGGTGTCCGTTCGGCGATACGTACGACGAAAGATAAAGGCGATCGTCTTAGCCGTTGGATTACGAGTCTACAGGAACGCCGTCATGCTAATGTAGTGGCAGTTGAGCTGGCTAACAAAATGACGCGCATGGCATGGGCGATGATGAGTCAGGGAACAGATTATGATCCAGATTTTCATGTTGTCTAAGTAAACTAAATGTGCAATGAGGTTAAATGGTCAATTTACGATTGCGATATAAATTGTTTGATGGCAAACAGGTCGAACCAGCGCGGATAAAACCCGAGAATGTCTGTGTGTGTCATAACACAAGAAAGCAATAGGGAATCTGCGCGCGAACAACCCATTATGGCCAGGCATGCATATGCCAGCTAAAGAGGCAGGATATACGTATGCAGTCGAGCTACAGTCATTAACAGTTTATTTGCACATGAGGAGGAGCCCATATACAGACACTCGACATCAACCAAGCCTGTCCCTTTGATTGTTTGATTGCGTTGGACTATATTAGCAAAAACTGTGTTCCGACTCAGGTTTTTTGTTCCGACTCAGGTTTTTGAGGGTTTTTGGCATGGGTTTTTGTACCGTTATTTCTGGTGCAAGGCGATTGGAAACGGTTAATTCATGGACGCACAATATCTCCGCGTTGGCGGAAAAAGCGAAAGGTGACTGGGCGACCCTGTACCCCCAGGACGCCTAGCGTCTCAGCATTGCCGACAGAGATACCGTGAGAATCACGTCCAAAACCGGCGGTATAGACATTGAGACACGTCTGTCAGGGGATATTCGTGAAGGCGTTATTTGGAGTCCACCAGTTCTGGGGGCATCATTATGACTGCGGCATGTGTACCAGCAAAAAATATCCGGGTGTTAACGTGAATATGCGTCATAGCGATCGTGTCCGAGATACTTTTTGTGACACACCTTATTTAATGGCACACCTTGCCGCGTTGAGCGTATCTACTTGC
>JBFFND010000369.1:0-2943 GCA_041563375.1 Gammaproteobacteria bacterium
AAAAATCTGACCCAGGTGCTCTGCTGCTATTTACAGGAACGCAATCCACAATTGATCGAAGTACGTGTGACAGAGCAGGGCGGTGAATTCAATTTGAAACTTGTTACTCAATAATAAAACAGGAACAGTTAAACAATGAAAATATGCATTATTTCAGGCAGTCATCGTAATGATTCCCAAAGCAGTAAAGTGGCCAGGCATTATCAGAAAACATTGTTGAATGGAATCTGTGATGAAGCCCCAATTATCGACCTGGCAAACAATCCCTTGCCGCTCTGGGATGAGGGTATATGGAATGGTGATGAAAAATGGAACACCTTGCTGGCACCTTATCGGCAGACATTGTCATCCAGTGATGGTTTTGTTGTTGTCACGCCTGAATGGCACGGTCAGGTCCCCGCCGGCTTAAAGAATTTTTTTCTGATCTTCGGGAAAAATGAACTGGCGCATAAACCGGCAAAAATCGTCAGTGTGTCAGCTGCTGATGGCGGCGCATACCCTGTGGCCGAACTGCGCATGAGCAGTTATAAAAACAGCCGTCTCTGTTATATTCCCGAGCATGTGATTATTCGTAATGTCGAAAAAGTACTGAATGAAAATGCAGCAGACAATAATGCCGATGCAGATGCCTATTTCAGGGAACGTATTGAGTGGTCACTGAATATTCTTAAACAATACGTAATTGCGCTGAAACTGGTACGTGACAGTGGCGCTACCGCAACCGATAAATTTGGTAATGGAATGTAGCCATCAATGTTGCAGTATCGCATTATTCCGGTCACACCGTTTCAGCAAAACTGTTCTTTAGTCTGGTGTGACCAGACACTGCAAGCAGTACTGGTGGATCCGGGTGGTGAAATTGATAAATTGCTGGCTGCTGTCAAAGAACAGGGAGTGAATCTAACCGCGGTATGGCTCACCCATGGTCATCTTGATCATGTTGGGGGCTGTGCGCAGCTGCAAAAGCAATATCATTTGCCGATCATCGGCCCACACTCTGATGATCAGTTTTTGCTCGATGCAATGGCCATGCAATGTGAAATGTTCGGCTTTCCCGCGGTGGATAAATTCCTGCCGGATCAGTGGCTGGATGAATCATCCAGCTTAACACTTGGCAATGAGCAGTTCAGCGTATTGCATACACCAGGGCATACGCCGGGACATATTGTACTTCAACATGTAGCACAGCAGTTGCTCTGGGTAGGGGATGTGCTGTTTAACGGCTCAATCGGTCGCAGCGATTTTCCACGGGGTAATCACCAGCAACTGATCAACTCAATTACCAATAAACTGATGACACTGGATGACAGTTACCGCTTTATTCCGGGCCATGGGCCGGAATCAACCATCGGTGCTGAGCGCCTTGGCAATCCCTTTCTTGCATAGTTAATTATTAATTCCGCAGCTACTGATTTACAGTAGATAGTTCAGGCATGGCGCAAGCTATATCTTATCTGAATATATAGATTAAAAATCTTGATACGGGCTATATTTTTCACGTGCTATATTGGTCATCAGTAGATGATATATAGCGGAATAAAATGATGAATGCCGGACCACGAAAAATTGTTACGCCTTTCAGGCCCATACCACTGGATGTGCCAGAGGGTATGGCGCCCAATGAGTTTTTTAACAGTACTGAAAACCTGAATGATTTAATCCATAACAATGGCTTGCTGGAAAATCCTGAAGGTCTGCTGATGTACCGCAAGGCACTGGGGCATTCCAATGAGTTTGATACTTCGATTATCTACAATACCTCAAAAACGATTCTGAACCCCTTAGGTCGTCCGGTACGCCGTACACAGATTCCTGCCCAGGTTAAACACGACTGGAATCGTATGAACCAGATTATTATTGACTATATGCTGGAGCAGTACCCTGACCCGGCAGATCATCTGGTGCTGGCGGGTGAGGCCAGTCTTGATGCGACCTGGCCACTGACATCCCCCGGCGTGCCCAGTATTCGCATGTTGCATAATCATTTTATCGTGTTTGACAAGCACCAGCTTGAACAGGCAGAGCATGCTGACCCGGATAATCCAAATTTAACCGATGGTGGACAGAACAGCCTGTTCCAGTCATATATGCGCGATGTATATCAGCGATTTCTGGGGGAGCTCGATTTACAGGTGCTACAGCCAGTCGATATGAGTGCATCGACGCTGGCACTCACCGGTTACCCGCAGGGTCTGCCAAGCTGGAAAATTATTGGTGGCAGTGATGCGCTCAAGCAAATTCGTTTCTGGCAGGAATATGATGAAATACTCAAGGGCTTTATCGATTTTTATCGGACCTTTTTCTCACAGGTATCATCGCGTAATTCCCCGGTGCCTAAAGACGCCTATAACCCACACGCAATCGAGTCAATACTGCTGTTTAATAATGACTTTATGGGTGCTGCCAGGAAAGTCCGTGAACACTGTATTCGTGACCCTAAATACGCCAATTCAATTCGCTGGCAACCGGCGTTTAAGCAGTTGATTTACCGTAATGATCAGGGAGATCTCATTGTGACGATCAGTCAGAACTCGATAGGCAATGCGATTACCGAACTACTCGGTGTGGTGGTTAACCGTGTGCCTGATGCCGATGCTTATGGAAAATATGAGTCAGCATTACTGGATAAATTACTCGAAGTCAGACGACGTCTGGTAGAAGCAGACCTGGGTGAGGGCATAGCCACAGAGCACTGGACTGCAGGTTAAGCCGCTGTCATTTTATATGAGCACTAATGCATGAACTTTGGTTTAAAAAGAAAACGCGAATGAACGCGAATAGGCGCAAATAAACGCGATAAAAACCTAATATTTTTAAGCATTGGCTTTCATTGGAGTTGTTGCCGTTAATTTTTTAAAAATGGTGGTAATACAATAAACAACAGCTAAAACTGCATTAGTGTATGCAGCTCGCAAGACCCACTATGTTAGAGCTAGCCTGCTT
>JBFFND010000370.1:0-2934 GCA_041563375.1 Gammaproteobacteria bacterium
ACCGCGCGGGTCATCGATGAGGAAATCCGGGACTTTATCGATCGCAACTACGAGCGGGCGCAGACTATTCTGAAAGAAAACATGGACATACTGCATGCCATGGCCGCTGCGCTGATCAAGTACGAAACCATTGACACCAACCAGATTGATCAGCTGATGGAGCGCAAGGAAGTCAGCCCGCCCAGGGACTGGATCGATCCTGACAGTGGCAGTGGTGCCTCCGCATCAGGTTCGTCGGAAGACAAGCCGGGCAAGAAGGAGAGCAGCAAAGAAGGCAAGGGTGATGACCCGATTGGCGGCCCCGCCAGCCTGCACTAGCCTCCCTGTTACAGTGTGATTGTTAACAATCAGAACCCCGCCCAGCCGCGGGGTTTTTTATGCGTGCCGGCTGCTGGCAGCCAGCAGTCGTTGGTCTTTAGTCTTTAGTCGTTAGCCTGATACGCTCCTGAAAAGAAAACGCAAATGAACGCACTAAAGTGCAGGAGCACTTTGAACGTGCGGATGCACGGCCCGAAGGGTGGAGCACAGGATGTGCGGAATAAATACACGCGAATTAACGCAAATTTTTATGTGGGCCGGATCAAGCGAAGTGGATCCGGCGTATGTAGCGCAGGTTGATCCGCTTTGAAGAAGGAACAAACCGCACATCTGTTTTTGCTGATGTATAAAATAACCTTTTATTAAAAACGTAATGTGTAAAACGAGAGCTGCATATAAACGCCAAACCTCCAGGTGTAAGCCTCGAAAGCATTTATTTGCGTTGTTCGCGTTCATTCGCGTTTTCTTTTCTAAACAGACTGTAAGGTGGATCAAGCGAAGCGGATCCACCGGAGTAAAACTAGAATGACAACCAGTTTATGTGAGTTAATTTCAACCGATCAGCCCATCGTCATGGGCATTCTGAATACCACGCCGGATTCATTTTCTGACGGTGGTCGTTTTGAGCATATCGATGTGGCGGTGCAGCATGCCCTGCAGATGCAGGCCGAGGGTGCGCAGATTATTGATGTGGGCGGCGAATCGACCCGGCCCGGTGCCGAGGCGGTTTCTGTGGGAGATGAACTGCAGCGGGTGATTCCGTTGATCGAGTCGCTGCGCCAGCGCTCCGATGTGATTATTTCTATCGATACTAGCAAGCCCGAGGTGATGCGCGCCGCGGTTGCCGCCGGCGCCAACCTGGTGAACGACGTGACTGCGTTGCGTGCCCCGGGCGCACTGCAGGCCTGTGCCGAGCTGGACGTGCCAGTGTGCCTGATGCACATGCAGGGTGAGCCACGCAGTATGCAGAGTAACCCGAGTTACCGGAATGTGGTGGCGGAGGTCAGCGAGTTTCTGCTGCAGCGTAAGCAGGCTGCAATGGCGGCGGGTATCGGTGAGGAGCGTATTCTGCTGGATCCGGGTTTTGGCTTCGGTAAAAGCCTTGCGCACAATCTACAGCTGCTGAAACAGCTGGAACAGCTGCAGTCACTGGACAGTCCATTACTGGTAGGGCTGTCGCGTAAATCGATGTTTGCAGCGATTCTGGGCGGAGCGGCGGTTGATCAGCGGCTGTATGCCAGTGTGGCGGCGGCAGTGCTGTGCTGGGACAGGGGCGCGCGGCTATTCCGTGTGCACGATGTCAAGGCTACCGTGGATGCGCTCAGGGTGTGCAGTGCCATGCAGCACGCCTGAGGCGGGTCATTAGTCTTTAGTCGTTAGTCGTTCGTCAAAAAAAGACCAATGACTAACGACCAAAGACTAACGACGGCGTTAAGCCACAACTTGCACTATAATGCAGGCTATTCGTAGTCGATACAGGCGCTTACAGGCCGGTGTGATCGAGAAAATTATAAAATTAAGTATTTAAGTATTTAAGTATCTAACGGACATAAACAATGGCAAAGAAGTATTTTGGCACTGACGGTATTCGCGGCAGGGTAGGTAGCGGGCAAATGACGCCGCAGGCGGTAATGAAACTGGGCTGGGCTGTGGGCAAGGTGCTGGCCAGTCACGGCAATAACCTGGTGGTGATTGGTAAGGATACACGCATCTCCGGCTATATGTTCGAGGCTTCGCTGGAAGCCGGATTATCCGCCGCCGGTGTCGATGTGCGCATTCTCGGCCCTATGCCGACCCCCGGTATTGCCTACCTGACCCGTACCCTGCGAGCCTCCGCTGGTATTGTGATTTCCGCCTCCCACAACCCTTTCTATGACAATGGTCTGAAATTTTTCTCCTCCGAAGGCGGCAAACTGTCCGACCAGATTGAAGATGAAATCGAGGCCATGTTCGAAACCGAAATGGCGATTGTGGATTCCGCCAAACTGGGTAAGGCCGAGCGGGTTGAGGATGCCCAGGGGCGTTATATTGAAGCCTGTAAGGCAAGTATTCCAGTGGGGACTTCATTCAAGGGGCTCAAGGTGGTGCTGGATTGTGCCAATGGCGCCACCTACCATATTGCGCCCAGCGTGTTCACCGAGCTGGGCGCCGACGTCATCACCATTGGTGACAAGCCCAATGGGCTGAATATCAACGCCGATTGTGGTTCTACCCATCCCCATACCCTGGCGGCCGCAGTGTTGCAGAACCGCGCCGACATTGGTATTGCCTTTGACGGCGATGGTGACCGGGTAATGATGGTGGACAGCAAGGGGCAGATCATCGACGGTGATGGCATTCTCTATATCATTACCCGTGCCCGCCTGGCCGCAGGGGACAAGCGTGGTGGCGTGGTGGGTACCCTGATGAGCAATATGGGGCTGGAGCTGGCGATTAAAAACCTCGGCCTGCAGTTTGAGCGTACCCAGGTGGGGGATCGTTATGTGATGGAGGCGCTTAAGCAGAACGGCTGGTGTCTCGGCGGCGAGAATTCGGGGCATATTATCTGCCTGGATAGAACCACCACCGGCGATGGTATCGTTTCCGCGCTGCAGGTTATGGCCTACCTGGCTGAAA
>JBFFND010000371.1:0-2933 GCA_041563375.1 Gammaproteobacteria bacterium
ACGCAGCGCCGAAGCCTGTGCCTCTGCACACCTGCCCGGCTCACTGTGCCTGCCCGAAGACATGATCCCGGCATTTGCCGGCTGGTTGTTCAATACGGAACAGCGGCTGCTGCTGATCGCCGAAAGTGCGGATCAGGCCTGGCGGGCCGCCCGCCATCTTGGCCGCATTGGCTTCGATCAGATCGAAGGTTACCTGCCCGGCATTATGGACTGGGTGACTGCCGGCGAGCCGTTCGGCTCCATTGACTTTGTTGATACGGCAACCGTTGAACAACGACTAAACAGGCGGCCTGCCGACTGGCAGTTACTGGATGTACGCGGTCTTGAGGAAGTCGAAGAACAGCGTATGCAAGCGGCGATACATATCTATGTCGGCGAATTGCCAGGCAAGCTCAAACAGCTGGACAGCAACAAGGCCTATACCGTCATGTGTGCCAGCGGCCAGCGAGCGGCAATTGCAGCCAGTGTGCTGGAGCGTAGCGGCTACAAAAACGTGGATGTGTACCTGGGCTCCATGACCGCCTGGCAACAACAGAAAAACGCGGCTTGAAATCGCCACGTTGATGATTGAATCTATCGCACCCCACGTCCTCGGCACGCCTGCTGAAGACGCAAAGTGCTTCAGTCAGAATTCAGGGCGCTTTACGGGAAAGGATCGTGCTAGCACCTGCGCGATCCTGGCCCCTCCTGATGTTTTCAGAAGGTGAATAGAAATATGTCATGACTGATCGTCTTTGCGTATGATTTCCGCCAGGCTGGCAATGAAGTCAGCGGCGACCTTGCGCTTGCCAGTGTCATTTAGATGGCCGCCGTCATTCGTATATTCGTCGATTAGCGCGTAATACACTTCATCACCCTGGTATTTGAATGTGTGGCGCCTACCATCGGGATAGGTGGATTCGGCAGCCGCAAGGTCAAGAATCGGCTGATCACCGTAGGTCGTGTGAATTAACCAGTTAAAACGGTTGCGTTGAATATTGTTTATTTTGCTTCTGTTTTCCCGGCCGAGCATTTCACGGACCCACACGCCCATGCCGGAGTCGACACTCCTCAGCGGAGCTGTTACATGAATGAAGGTAATGTCGGGGTAATCGACAATCAACTGATTCATGATCTTTCTATAATCGGCGAACAGCGCTTCGACATCGGTGTTTTCGTTGAAATCTATGTAACAGAATTTGAACAGGGCATAGTCTATTTTGTCCTTGAGTTCAGCATGGATCACACGTTTAAAATCAATGCACTTCGACAGCGGTTTACTGTTTTCGCCAACAGGCGAATGCAACAGGAAGTTGTCAGGCAGATTGTCCATAGCCCCGCGTTCGACGATATTGAGCGGCGCTTTGCCAGCTCGATTCTGTAGTTCCTTTATGCCGTCGATGATATTTGCGCCCACGGACATATGGCCAAAATAGATACGTGACTTAGCGAGTGTTTCGAGATCCTGTTGAATATTGTCTGCAGTCATAGGTTTTAATTCTTTATTTTCGATTTCCTGACCCTGACATGCCAACAACGTCGCGCACAATAACAGGGTGATGAGATGGTGTGCTTTCCACATATCAATATTTCGCATTAAATTTGACAGTTTAACAAACCATACCGGATTGCTGTAGCCCGGCGTAGCGCCAACGATCAAACCACTGGCATTACCCGCGCACTGCTCTTATTCCACGTAGCACCCGGCCTGTACCGGGCACATAATTGGCTAATGTAAACAGGATGGATGGCAAGCTAAATGCCGAAGTTCGCTCCCGGTATTTGCGCAGTGAGCTGAACAGGGCCTGACGATCATTATCCAGCAGGTACTGCCGCCACAGCGCACGGATTGTGCGACAATATTCCCGGTAAGCTTCACCGCCGTAGCGCTGACAGAAGTCTGCGTCATCCAGATACAGGCGATCAATCATGGCCACCCGGTACTCGAGCTGTTTTTTCCAGCTGGTGCGGGTAAGGCGCGTGGCATCCTCATGGCTGCGATTGTAAACCGTATCATAGTCCAGATAGCCAACGAGGTTGTCGCGGGACAACCGGGCAAAAAATTCCCAGTCTCCACACACCGGGTCCTGTTCATTGAAGCGCAAACTGTCGGCGATCATGCTACGCCGAATCAGTGCTGTGCTGGGTAAGACATAGCACTGGGTCAGGGAGGGCCGGTGGATGTGCCCGACATACAAGCGGGTGGAATCCGGCAGATCAGCTGCGGATTCTACGCCTGTTTCTACCAGCGTCATGGAACTGTCAAAAACACTCTGCCATTCATGCGGGTTGCGAAACCAGGTCTGTATGCCATCGGTACGCAGGGGCTCGCCTTCACGGTATATGGAAAAATTGCTAAAGATAAACGCGAGATCGGGAAATCGCTCCATAAGCTGGACCTGGAGGCGAAGCTTGAATGGACACCACAGGTCATCGTCGTCCAGCAACGCGACATATTCACCGCTGGATTCCGCCAGTGCCCGGTTACGAGCACTGTTGACCCCATTATTGGGCTGGTGGATAACGTGAATTCTATCGCCGTAGCGCTGCAGACTCCGCGCCGTGGTATCGGTTGAACCATCGATAACTACGAACAGCTCATCGTCATCGGTAGACTGGACAAGCACACTGTCTACCGCCTGGGTCACGAGTGCTGCCCTGTTGTAAGTCGGGATGATAATACTGGTTTTCATGAAGGCCTCCTTCCCTGCTGCCTGAGTACATGATAGTGCTACAACACAAAAAAACCTGTAAATCTAAATCGCTGGGCGTCTCCGAGTATTATTCGCGCCTGCATTAAATTTTTGCAGTGGGTCGGCCCAGGTTTTTATGCATCTTCCGGCTCCCTCGCCCGGCATTCCCAATGCTGGGGCCGTCCTGATGCAGGACGCAAATATATCGCAAACCCATATCCAAAATCCACTCATTAATGAGTGAATAGTCTTTACCCTGCG
>JBFFND010000372.1:0-2932 GCA_041563375.1 Gammaproteobacteria bacterium
AGTTGAACGCCGATGCCCTGATAGTAAAGTTCGGCCAGACGGAACTGCGCGGTTCTGTTTTTCAGGCGTGACGATTTAAGTAACCAGCTGGCGGCAAGCGGATCGCTTTTTTCCACGCCATTACCCTGTTGATGCATCTCGGATAATAATAACTGCGCCTCGGCGTGATCCTGCTGTGCAGCTTTAGTAATCCAGCTGGCGGCTTCCGCCGGGTCTTTGCGCTGCTCGGTTTGTTGCAGGTACATCTTGCCCAGGCGATACTGGGCATCGGCATTGCCCGCATCCGCCAGTGGGAACCAGAGCATCAGCGCGGTTGCATAATCTTTTTCATCGTAGGCTGTGGCAGCGCTTTTTAAATCCCGTTTAACTGCTGCAGTGGATTTGGTCGAATCGCCATCGGCGGCCATCGTCGGGGTGGCGCCTGCCAGGGCGGTAATGCCAAGGCAGCTGACGAGTACAAGCGGGATAAGGTTTTGCCGTTTTATTTGCATAGGTGTGGTTCAGGCCAGGTTAATTTTAATTTAGAGCTGCCTTAAGTATAGAAGCTAAATCTAATTCATCAGACCTGATCATGGTTACAGCAGTTCAGTATGTTGTTCGACAAAGTCGCGGATAAAGCCCAGTGGCCTGGCGCCGCTAAAACGTGCCTGTTCCTCGCCGTGCTGAAATAGAATCAGGGTGGGGAAACCTTTTACCTGATAACGGCCAGCAATTTTCATATTGTCTTCTTCATCCACTTCAATTTTGGCGATGCCGATTTCACCATCCATTTCATCCGCCAGTTGTTCAAGGATGGGGGCAATCACGCGGCAGGGGCTGCACCATTCGGCCCATAAATCCACCAGTATCGGTTTGTGCTGTGAGGCCTGAATGACCTTTTCTTCGAAGTCGTCCAGGTTGACGACAAAAATCTGCTCGGACATAGAAATATTCACAAAAAATCAGAGTGGCATTGCGCTTGCGCAACGGTTGCAAACGGCCCGGCAGGGCTGGCCGTTTATTTGTTGTTTATGTATTTAACTGGACAGTGGTTGTAGCTCAATCGGCCATTCGGGGGTGTCGATCTCCAGCTGGCCCAGTGCATTATACAGTGCGGCCTGCAGTGCTTCTTCAATCACCGGATGGTAGAATGGCAGGGCAAGCATCTGTTGTACCGTAAGTCCCATTTCAATTGACCAGCACAGCAGGTGGCCAAGGTTCTCGCCTTTGGTACAGGCCATGCTGGCCCCCAGCAGTTTGCCGGTTTTTTTCTCGGCATAAATATGAATCAGCCCCTTGTTCTTGCCCATAATCAGTGCGCGACCCACCGGTGCCATTCTGATTTCGCCGGTCACGATTTCGTCCGGGTTTAACTCGGGCAGTTGCTGGCCAACGGCGACAATATTCGGGTCGCAGAAGGTAATCGCCAGCAGGGTTTTTTTCCTGAAACGGGTGGGGCTATCCTGCATGATATTGTAACCTGCTACCCGGCCTTCAAACCCGGCCTCATGCAGAATCGGTCGTTCCGCGGTGCAGTCACCGGCCATGTAGATAGAGGAGTCGCCCAGCTGCATGGTTTGTGGATTGTATTCAGGTACGCCATTATCTGACAGTTTAAGGCTGGTGTTCTGTAACTGTAATTTATCAACATTGGGACGGCGACCCAGGCTGGCAAAAATCCTCTCCACCTCGACCGAGTTGTCACCGGCGCTGACCTGCAACTTGCCATTGTCCAGCGCTTTTACCTCGGCAGCCTCACCCAGCCACAGGGGAAATTCCTTGCCGATAATATCGATGGCCACCTGGTTGACCGCATCATCCTGAATGCCGCTGATGATGTTTTGCTGATCTATGCCGGTGACCTTGATTCCCAGTCGATGCAATGACTGGCCGATTTCCAGGCCAATCACCCCGAGTCCGATTACCGCAACCGATTCAGGCAGGGTTTCCATTTCAAAAATATCGTCGGTGGTGAAAACCTGATCGGCGAATTCGCTCCAGGCGTCGGGAATAACGGGTCTTGAGCCGGTGGCGATAATAATTTTCTGCGCGCGAATCTGTTCGCCGTCTTCGGTTTGCAATGTGTTGTCATCAAGAAAAAACACATTGGACTCGATCAGTTTATCTTCCGGCAGCTGGTCGATCGAGTTTGATAATGTCTGGTCGACAAAGGTGTCGCGCATATCTTCTACGTGTTCCATGGCATCGGCGATATTCATGCTGAGATGTTCCCCACCTTCAATGCCTTCGCGCTCGAAAATCGTACGGCGATGGAAATCCTCGGCCACCTGTATCAGTACCTTGGATGGCATGCAGCCAACCCGTGCGCAGGTGGTGCCCAGTTCTCCGCCATCAATCAGTACGTAGTTGTCGGTATAGCGTCTGACCTGGCCCATGCTGTAAAGGCCTGCACTGCCGGCGCCGATAATGGCAACGTCTACTTCTCTCATGAGGATTTCCTGTGTGTCGCTTTTAAGTGGCGTCGATTATAACAAGCTGAGATAGGCATAACACTCAAAGCCCGCGAATTTTTAATTCCACCTGGATTTTGTTGAAGACTTTTTCCGATAATGGTACCGGATAGGTGTGCAGTCGTTGCCGGGTTTCCACTGCAAAATGCTGGCAATACTGTTCCAGTTGCTGGCGTAATGCAGGGTCTAGATGGTGCAGGCTGAGCAGTCGAGGCGACTGCCAGCGGATCAGTGCGTCGGCCGTGTCGCGCAGTGATGCCGGCAACAGCAAGCTATTAAACAGTAGAGGGGGTAGTGGAACCGATCCGCTGTTGTGCGCAGATTGATATTGTTCGTCCAGTGGCTGTCCGCTTTTATCCGGCAGGCGTTTGAACCATTGTCTGTGCTGGCCTTGCCAGTTGATCTGCTGTTCCAGTTCGCTGACCGCCTGTGAGCTGAGTTCAGCGGGTAGTGGGTTGTTACCGGTTTGCTGTGGCATCGCC
>JBFFND010000373.1:0-2930 GCA_041563375.1 Gammaproteobacteria bacterium
CATCGGTGTTTCATGAGCAATTAAGCATAGTAGAACGGGATAAACGCGCCGCCGATTTTGCCGATATGGAAAGCGGTGTACAGCTCCTGATCTGCTCGGAAATCGGCAGCGAAGGCCGCAACTTCCAGTTTGCCCGGCATCTGCTTTTATTTGATCTGCCACTCAACCCGGATCTGCTGGAACAGCGCATCGGGCGACTGGATCGTATTGGGCAACAGCACCGTATCCAGATACACGTGCCGTTTTTTGAATACACCGCGCAAAGTCGTTTATTTACCTGGTATCACCATGCACTCAATGCATTTAATTCAACCTGTCCTGCCGGCGCGCAAATCTATGCCGAACAATATATGAATCTGCTTGTGATGCTGGATACAGCAGCCACAGATGATAACCAGTTCGATGAATTTGTGGATCAATGCAGGCAACAACACGATGCACTTAACCAGGCAATGCATGAAGGCCGGGATCGATTACTTGAATACAGCTCCTGTCGCAAGGACATTGCACTGGAACTGAAAAAACGTATCGAACAGTTCGAAAAACAGTCACAGCTCAAACCGTTTATGCTGGATTTATTCGACAACTATGGAGTGAATGTTGAAGAGCACAAGCCCGGCTCATTTATCATCACACCGGCCGAACACATGCTTGGACAGTTTCCCGGACTGCATGATGATGGCATGACCATTACCTTTGAGCGTGACGTGGCACTACTGCATGATGACATGCATTTTCTCAGCTGGGACCACCCCATGGTTTTAAATGGCATGGATATGCTACTGGGTAATGAACTGGGCAATACCTCGGTCTGCAGCATACATCAGCCCGAGCTTAAACCCGGTCAGCTCTTGCTGCAGGCTGTGTATATACTGCAACTTGATCCACCGCTGGACTTTCAACAGGCACTTAGCCAGCAATCGCTGCAGCCGCTACCGGTATTGATTACGCTCAATGAACAGGCAGAGGAAATTGACTACAATTTTCATGAGCAGCAGATGAAGACCCTAGACAGGGGGATCTGCAAGCAGGTCATACAGCTTAAACAAACGGAAATAAAAAACCTGCTGGAACATGCCAGTTCCATACTGAAACAACATGCCGAAGCGTATCTGGGCCTGCATTACCAGGGACAGCGACTGACCCTGGAGAATGAAATCGATCGGCTGCAACAGTTACAGCAAATCAATCCACAGGTGCGCGATGAGGAGATCGAATTTTTCAGTGAGCAATTACAGGTTCTGAGCAGTTCCCTGCATTACCCTGTGAGTCGGCTGGATTCAATCCGCCTAATGATTACCACCTGAAACAGGTCAGGTCTGACTGTTTAGCTGACGTAATGGCTGACGACATAGCTGACAGGAGTAGACAGCGCTTCCGCGCAGTATTTTATTATGCCGCGTGGTACTCAGCTCATGTTCACGACAGGCACAATGATAACGATGGCGTTGTTGCTGCCTCAGTGGCAGTGCGCTGATGTCATAACGGCTGGTTACATCCGCTGGCAACTTGAACAGTGCCATGATCTCACGCCATTCTTTACCATGGGGTTTTATTTGACTACCCTGTGATATGGCATAGGCAACATAATGTGCCACCTCATGGCCTACCGTATGCTGCAATGCGTGATCGAAGTAATGTGAGAAGATTATCGGATTGTAACGGATCCAGTGCTGACTGTGTCGCCCTGAACGCTGGTAAACAAACATACCGGACGACTTACCACGCAAGTCGAATTTGACAGGAACCGTCGGTAACTGCAGATTCAGTAATTGATTGGCCTGGTCAATGTAGAAATCGGTTTTATCGATCACCTGTTGTTGCTGTGATGGAGTGAGGCTAAAATGACTGTACATGCTATTAAAGCCGCACCTGCGGATGTGTAAATCCGTCTATCATAAATGGATAATTCTGGCTGGTCTGGGCGCTGGCTTTGTATCGACTTGACATGGAAAGATAGTGTATATTACTCGTATCTAAAGTAAACAGGTTAACTATGGATCAGCTATTCATTGCCCGCCAGCCTATCTATGATCGTGACAAGGGCGTTCTGGGTTACGAACTGCTTTATCGCAGCAGCCTGTTGAATCGTGCCAATATCACCGATGCTGACCAGGCTTCCTGTGAAACTATCCTCAACTCCTTTATGCATATCGGTATTGATAATATTGTCGGTAGTGCATTGGCGTTTATCAATCTGCCCCGTGAATTTATTGTCAATGACACCCTGATGCCCGCTTTCAAGGAACAGGCTGTACTGGAAATTCTGGAAGACATCGAGCCTGATGCCGAAGTCATCCAGGGGATCAAACGCTTCAAACAGGCCGGCTATCAGATTGCACTGGATGATTTTGTCTACCGTGACGAGCTTCAGCCCCTGATTGAGCTGGCTGACTATGTCAAACTCGATGTGATTGATTTATCAAAAGCACAGCTACAACAGCAGTTAAAGCATTTAAAACCCTATAAAGCCAAAGTCGTTGCAGAAAAAGTAGAAACCCATGAAATGTATGATTACTGCTATGACCTTGGCATGGATTATTTCCAGGGATTTTTCTTCTGCCAGCCGGAAATGCTGCAACAGAAATCGCTGCCCAGTAACAAGCTGGTTGTGCTCAACCTGATTAATAAGTTACAGGACCCGGAGATCAGTTCAGAGGCGCTGGAAAATCTGCTGATTCAGGATATCACCCTCAGCTATAAACTGCTGCGCTACATCAACAGCGCCGCCTTCAGCTTAAGACGTGAGGTTGATTCAATCAAAGATGCGATTGTTCTGCTGGGTATCAAAAATCTGCGCGAATGGATCAGCCTGATTATGATGTCCAGGGTACTGGACAGCAAACCCACTGAACTGATCGTCACCGGTATGATACGCGGCAAGATGCTGGAATTGCTGGCGGAAGAAATGCAGCCTGAGATACGCCACC
>JBFFND010000374.1:0-2930 GCA_041563375.1 Gammaproteobacteria bacterium
GAACTCAATCTGCTGCGCGCGCAGTTCGGCCTGGATAAACTCCGCCGCTGCATCATCGGCAAATGTACACAGCAAACTGCTGCGGTGCCCCAGTTGCTGCATTACCTGGGCGCTGTTACAGGCATTGCCGCCCATGCGCTGTGTCTGCTCGCTGGCGCGAACCTCGCTGTCTTCAGTGGGGTATTCATCCACTGTATTAATAATATCCAGCGTGGCAACACCGGTGAGAAGAATCCTGAGCATTGTGGTATGTTACGAAAAATCGAGGCGCGATCATACAGCGAAGTTGCGGGGGTAAAAAAGCGCTTTCTGTGTGGAAATGTCGTGGCACATGTTATGAATCTTTTGGGTAGGTGGTATGGAGAATAATCTGATCATTTTATTGGCCGGCAGCGGCGTGGCATTGCTCGTGTTGCTGGGCTGGATCAGTTATCAGTTTTTTCGCCTGCAGGGCAAGCTGCAGCGAAGCCTGTCAGAGCAGATGGAAAGTCTGCGTCAGCAACAGGCTTCGCAGCTTGGTGATGTACAGAACCGCCTGGTGGATCGCATGGCGGAGCTGCAGAGCACTCAGGAGCGACGCATTGGTGAGTTAAGTCACAGCCTGTCGGATCGGCTGAACCAGAGTAATGAAGTATTGCAGAGCGGGCTGAACAAGCACCGTGAGGCGTTTGATGAGCGCCAGCTGCATGCGTTGAAAATCCAGCAGGAAAACCTGACCCAGGGTATGGTGGAAGTGCGCCAGCAGGTGACCGAAGCCCTCACCCTGAACGGCAATGAGCTGGGCAAGAAAGTGGATTCATTGACCCGTTCGACCGATGAACGACTGAAAGAAATTTCCGGCCAGGTGGATAAACGCCTTAATGAAGGCTTTGAAAAAACCACCGCTACCTTTACCGATGTGGTCAAGCGGCTGGCGCTGATTGATGAGGCGCAGAAGAAAATCACCGAACTTTCCGGTAATGTGGTGAGCCTGCAGGAAGTGCTGGCAGACAAGCGCTCCCGTGGTGCCTTTGGCGAGGTGCAGTTGTCATCGCTGGTGCGTAATGTGATGCCGGAAAACAGCTTCGCCTTTCAGCATACACTCTCCAACAGCACCCGCGTGGATTGCATGCTGTTTTTGCCGGAACCCAGTGGCGATATCGGTATCGACTCCAAGTTTCCGCTGGAATCCTATCGCAAAATGACCGACATCGATGTGCACGAGAGCGATCGGGTGAATGCCGAGCGCCAGTTCCGCAAGGACATTCGCAAACACATTCAGGATATTGCCGCCAAGTACATTATTCCCGGTGAAACCTCCGATGGCGCAGTGATGTTTATTCCGGCGGAATCGATCTTCGCGGAAATTCACGGGCACTATTATGACCTGGTGGAAGAGGCGCAACGGGCCAGGGTGTGGCTGGTGTCACCCACTACGCTGATGGCGGTGTTGACCACCGCGCGGGCGGTGCTGAAAGACTCCGCCACGCGTAAACAGGTGCACCTGATCCAGGAGCATCTGGTGGCCCTGTCGAAAGACTTCGGTCGCTTCCAGACCCGCATGGATAACCTGTCGAAACACATCGAACAGGCCAACAGGGATGTTAACGAGGTGAATACCTCGGCGCGTAAGATTACCTCGCGCTTCGAGAAAATTGAAAAGGTCGAGATGCTGGAGGCTGGTGCCGAGCAGTTGCTGGGGCATAAGGCGGATTAAACAGCGAGCTGCATGGTGTGGCAGGCCGGAGGTTTTTTTTCTGCAAACCGGGCTGGAGTGCCTATAATTAACGATTCACAACCTGTTGAAACAGGTGGATTATTTATGCTGTTGAGCTGCTATCGGAGCGTAGTGGCAACAGGCTTTTGATTTTTCGGACTATCAGCATGCAAAAAACATCAAGCGAACGGCGCGGCGCCGAGCGTTATGAGCTAAAGGAAGCTCTGGATTTAAAAATCGTCTTTTCATCGGAAAACCCCAATTTACTGGGCAAGACCCTGTGTGGATCAACACTGGATGTATCTGCCAGTGGCCTGCGTATCGAGTTGAACCAGAAAATTAAAATGGACAGTGTGCTCGATGTCTGGGTGACCCTGAAAGACAGCAGCAGGAAATATTTTTTAACCGGCAATGTGCGCTGGTGCAATGAAATGGAAGTGGGTGGGCATTACCAGATTGGTGTGGTGCTGCGTGAACGCAGTGATACGGTAACGGATCTGGAAGCCTGGCGACAGGCGTTCAAAGTCAAACAATAAAGTATTTTAATTATCCTCCCGATATGACGGAGCCGGGCCGTAGCATAAGATAAGGAACGCCATGTCCGTAGACCATCCCATTATTGCGGTAACCGGTGCCAGTGGCTCCGGCACCACAGTTGTACAACAGGCCTTCAGGGAGATTTTTTTTCGCCAGAAAATCCGTGCGGTGTTTGTCGAGGGCAATGGCTTTTTGCGTTATGACGATGTGGAAAGCGAAAAGCGCGTTTCACATGCGCTGGCAGAAGGGCAGCATATTAGTTGTTACGGGCCTGAGCTGAACGATTTTGACGCATTGCAGAAGCTGTTTAGCGAATACAGCCAGAGTGGTCGTGGCCGCATGCGCTGCAAGCTGAGTGAAGAAAATGCGCACCAGCATAATCTTCCAGCCGGTGGCTTTACTCCCTGGCAGGATCTGCCGGAACAGAGTGACTGCCTGTTTTATGAAGGCATGCACGGCGGTGTGGTGGCAGACAGCTGGACCCGGCGCAAACAGCAGCTGGCCCCGCCTGCGGAAGATCGACGCAGTGCACGCAACAGCGGTGTGAATGCGGCGCAGTATGTGGACTTGCTGATCGGTGTGGTACCGGCGATCAATCTGCAATGGATACAGCGCATTCACCATGAACGTCTGTTGCGTAAGCGTTCTGCGGAAGAAACCACTGATCACATCGTGCAGCAGTTACAGGACTATATTC
>JBFFND010000375.1:0-2914 GCA_041563375.1 Gammaproteobacteria bacterium
TCGTCCGCGACAGCCAGCATGCGCAGCATTCTGGCATTTTCAGCAGTGACCAGACCATCCGCTTCCAGCCAGTCGAGTACTTCCTGTATATCCAGCTTTTTCTCGGCTTGATTGATAACTGCATTCATTGACGTATTCTACTGTGTATTTAGATGAAACAATTTAATGATGTGTCTGCTGATTGCAACGCATAGCGCCGTGAGTCTGCCAGACAATTTTATGAGTATAGTGGATTTAAGCAGGAATCCGGAAATTCCCTTCAGATAACTTCAAAGCCGTCGAAATTCATCGCCTGCTGCCAGCCGGACACGGTGACCTGCTCGACCCTGGCCATGGGTGGCCCAGTATGCAGCCATTGTTCCAGCTCGCTCAATGCCGGCTCTTCACCACAGGCAACCAGTTCCACATTGCCATCAGCACAGTTTCGCACCCAGCCCTTAAGATCCAGTTGATGTGCCTGATCGCGGGTGCTGACCCGAAAAAAAACGCCCTGCACCTGCCCTTCAACGATGTAATGACGACAGCTCATATGATCAGAACTTAAGCTGCAGCGGAGTACCAACAACCAACGGCTTGCTGTAGTCAAATACCACACGCAATTGATACTGCCTCTTTTCATTCGCCTGCAATGAAACTGACTGCACACGGCCACGTAGTGTTTCATCAGCCATGATCACCTCAACTGC
This sequence comes from Gammaproteobacteria bacterium, assembly GCA_041563375.1. Taxonomy (GTDB): domain Bacteria; phylum Pseudomonadota; class Gammaproteobacteria; order SZUA-229; family SZUA-229; genus SZUA-229. Next base: position 687 of record JBFFND010000375.1, read on the forward strand.
TTGCCCAACCGTATACTGCATGGCGAGCTGGGTATCCAGATAGGCCAGCGCACTGGCCCTGCTGGCGGATGCCAGCTGGATCACTGCTGCAGATTTATTTTCCTCCGATATCACCATCCCGGGATGGATATTGCTTGCGACCACATAGGAAGCTTCACGCGCCTTTAACTCCGCCTGTTCTGCCTGCCATTGCTGCAGTTCACATTCCGCCTGAGCCATGTCTCTCTCTGCCACCAGACGTTTGTATATTACTTCTATTTTCTGCAGCTCGGTCTCGGACAATACAGTCCGCTCATACAGTTCTTCCGCCTGATCCAGCTCAATTTTTGCATCAAATACAGCCGGTTCTATCTTATTAATCGCTGCCTTACATTTCTTCACTGCAGAATCAAACGGGCGCTTATCAAGATTTGCCAGCAATGCACCCCGCTGCAGTTTTTCGCCTGGCTCAACCAGTACACGATCCACCCTGCCATTCACCGCAAAGCTGTAATACTGTTCATCCGCCCAGCTCAGGGTAGCCTCAATTTCGCTAGCAGATGCAGACGATGTCATCAACAGAAAAAATAATATGCCGGGAAATATCTGTTTCATTATGGTTTTACTCATTGCGATCACCAAACATCAGCTCTGTCTCACCCATTAACAATTGTAACTGCATCCAGGCCAGCACCAGGTCAAATTCATTTTTCGCTCGCCTGTACTGGACTTCTGAAATGGCAACCATTGAATCACCCAGATCGGTTTTCACTTCCATCTCATACAGCGCGCGACTCCTGTCCAGTGATAACTCACGAAACGCCTGCGTGCTTAGCAACTGTTGATAACGTTTCTGCAGCACATCAATACGCTGCCATAACTGCAGTGCCTGCTGGCGCATCTGTATTTTTGTATTCAGGGTTTCTGCACGTTGTTTCATCCAGGCTGATCGGGCACGCGCCATCGCAGATTTTATACTACGGCTTTCGTACAGTGGCACAACCAGATTCAGACTGGCGCGCACATCATCACTGGTTTTTTCACGGGCATATTCCGACACTGCCAGCTCCGCATTTAACAGCGGCCGCATCTGCCGATTTTCTGCATCCAGTCTTTGTTGTGCGACCATTAATCTGGCTTCTGCCAGTTTTATATAGGGGTTGTTCTGTTCTACTTTTTCCATTACCTCGACATACTCCGGTAATGGCTGATTTACAAAGGACAAAGAGGGACGCTGCAAATTGCTGGGTAACTGCATGGGACGATTGAGTGTCTCTGCCAGTACCGCGCGGCTTTGTCGCTGCTGGGCCTGACTGATATTTCGTGCATGCAGTGTTTCCAGATAAGCCGTTTCCGAGGCCATTAATTCCAGATCGGATATCTGGTTCAGGGCGTGGCGATCCTGCGCCGAGTCGTATGACACATAGGCAATCGCCAGCGCCTCGTTATCCCATACATATTTCAGATCCGCCAGAATAACTTCAAAAAAATCTCTGGCAATGCTGAGTTTACGTTGCGCCACAATATAGGGCAGATTTGCCTGCCATGCCTGCTGTTCAAGACTGGCAGCTTCGATTTTTTGCTGACTCCCACCAAAATCATAAATCGGCTTGCTCAGCCGCAGTGTTACACTGCTGTCATTAGAGGACTGATCATAGGTGATAGCAGAGGGCTCGATATAAGCTGCCTCCAGTTCAAGTTGCGCACGAAAACCCAGTGCAGACTCAGCCCGCTGCACCTCAGAACGAGACAACTCGATACTCGATTGCGCATCAATCAACGCGTAGGAATCGGCGTCATCCGCAAACTGCATGGCCTGTTCAAGTGCCAATGGATCAGGCAAAGGCTGTGCCGCATAGGCCATAGCAGCCGACAGCCAGGCAACACCACCCATAACTAACAGCAAAAACTGGCGCATCATTGCGAGCTACGCTGCTCCCGCTTGAAGCGTGTAAAACTGGTTTGTTTGTAATGATCATTCACCACATATTCGCCCAGCAACATAAACTCTTCCTTGCTGGAGGTGGCACCGGTATAGCGGGTCATACGTTGACCGCTAAGATCAAAAAAAGCGATCACCGGGGTCGCCCTTACCCGGTGCTGTTTGAACGCAAAATCTTTCTGTGTGGTGACATTACCGTCAAAGTCAGTCATTTCAATATCACCCTCGATGTCGACCTGAAAGATTTTGAAATGTTTTTTAAAGTATTCAATCACATCCGGCTGGTTCAACACAGTCGTTTTAATAA
>JBFFND010000376.1:0-2905 GCA_041563375.1 Gammaproteobacteria bacterium
CCTTAAAGATGATGAAAACTACAATGTTTTGGAGTATCAAGACGCAACTATAAAAAGGAGGAAACAATCGTGTCGGTCATTCAAGATACCATCGCTCGTGTTAAACAAATGGACAGTGAACAAATAGAATTCCAGCAGGCTGTCACAGAGTTGCCAGTGGTTTTCTGCGGCAAACAGGTCCGGGTGCTGTTTGAGTGCTTCCAGCAGCAGAAGCTGCCGGGTGGGGTGGTTGATAATCTGCTGGATCTGTTCCGGCAGCGGAATATGCTGCGCAAACCACTGGCTCAGGCTGCCGCTGAAACCGCTGATCATCGCACGGCCGGCGTGTTTACCCAGGCTTTGTCGGAGCTGTGCCACTGCCTGGGCATTGGGCAGAATAATGTGGCTGTGGCTCAGATCAAGCAGTGATGCGCTTGCAGCATCATCTGTGTGTTGTTGTGCAAGAATCAGCTCAGCCAGCGCGTCACTGTAAACTTGATCGCTGGCGATAGAAATATGCTGTATAGCTGTGGCCGCGTGATTCATGGCGCGACATTAGCATAGTTTGCTGCAGGCATTACGGGCTATTTACTCACCTTGACCGCCAGAACGTCACAGGGCATGTCATGCAGTACCGCATTGGCAGTTGAGCCGAGTAGCAGGCTGATGCCATGCTGGCCGTGGGAGCCCAGCACCACCAGGTCACAGCCGTGGTCTTTTACAAACTGGGATATTTCATATTTTGGCGTGCCCAGTACCACATGCTGTGCAGCATCGCTCAGCTGGTATTTGTCGGCAAATTTCTGCAGTGATTTTTCAGCCTGTTCCAGCAGCAGCTTTTCGTCAATATTCCAGTTGCTGGCAAGGATCGGCTCGTAGGCGGAATCAATTGGCGGCAGGTACTCGACCACATGCAGCAGTGAGAGGCGGGCCTTATTGCGCGAGGCAGTGTCCATGGCTTTATTAATCACCTCGTCTGCGGTCGCTGAAAAGTCGACTGCAACCAGCACATGGGTATAGTTATTCATAGCCGTTCTCCATTGCGTTAATCCGCTGTAATACGTCCTATAATAGGCGCCGTCATTCGGCGTCGTCAAATCAATCGCGGCAGGAGAGCTTGTGCTGAGTCGGTGAAACCCGCTCATCCCGAGCTATTGGCAGTCTGGCGGTGCGTACACGGCTGGGAGGCGGGTCTGTTGACATGCTGGTCGGGGCAAAAAAACTGCACTCCGGCTTTAATTTGATATATAATGTCGCGCCTTACGCGAGCGTGGCGAAATTGGTATACGCGCCAGATTTAGGTTCTGGTGTCGCAAGACGTGAGAGTTCGAGTCTCTCCGCTCGCACCATATAATTTATAAATTCACCCACTGCGGACGCCTTGATGGCGGCTGGCAGTTGTTGTTGAGGTTACTATGCAAGTTTCTGTTGAGTCAGGCGAAGGTCTGGAACGTAAATTAACTATACAGGTTCCCGCTGAAACGGTTGATAAGGAAGTGGAATCCCGCCTGAACTCGCTGCGTTCACGGGTTAAAGTTGACGGCTTTCGACCTGGCAAAGTGCCTTTGAAAGTGGTTAAACAGCAGTATGGCGGTTCCGTGCTGCAGGAAGTTGTGGGTGAAGTGATGCAGAACACACTGCGTGAAGCAGTGATTCAGGAAAAGCTGAACCCGGCTGGCAACCCGAGTATCGAGCCCACCCAGATCGAGCCGGGCAAGCCGCTGGAATACATTGCAACCTTCGAAGTCTATCCCGAAATCGAGCTGGCCGACTTCAGCGCGCTGGAAATCGAGCGAGAAACTGCGGAAGTGACCGATGCCGATGTTGATAACATGATCGACACCCTGCTCAAGCAACGTACAACCTATGATACGGTTGAGCGTGCCTCTCAGGATGGTGATCAGGTTGTGATCAATTTTGTCGGTTCCATCGACGGTACTGAGTTTGAAGGTGGCAAGGCGGAGTCTGTACCGGTGGTTATCGGTTCAGGTAGCATGATTCCTGGTTTTGAAGAGCATTTAACCGGTAAATCTGCCGGTGACGAATTCAAGTTCGATGTGGATTTTCCGGCCGATTACCATGCGGCAGAGCTGAAAGGTAAAACCGCAACCTTCGACACCAAAGTTATTTCTGTGGCGGAGCCCAAGGCACCGGCGCTGGATGAGGATTTTGCCAAATCGTTTGGTGTTGAAGATGGTTCGATTGAACAGCTGCGCAAGGATATTCGTGACAATATGGAGCGCGAGCTGCGTAACAAGTTGAGCGAGAACCTGAAAAAAAATGTTATGGAAAAATTGCTGCAGGCAAATGATGTGCTGGTTCCCAAAGCGCTGATTGATCACGAATGCGACAACCTGCAGAAGCAGATGATGGAAGCGGGTAATCTGCAGTCTGGCATGAGCCTGCCGAAAGAACTGTTTGAAGGTGAGGCGAAGCGTCGTGTGAGCCTGGGTCTGATTATTGGTGAGGCGGTTAAGGCTTCAGAAATCAAGCCGGATGCCGCACGTATCACCGCCAAGGTGGAAGAGCTGGCACAAACCTATGAAGATCCACAGGAAGTGATTAATCACTATAATAACAACCCTCAGCTGAAGCAGAGCCTGGAAGCGCTGGTGATGGAAGAGATGGTCGTTGAGTGGATTGTTGATCAGGCAAAGGTCACCGATAAGCCTGCAAACTTTCAGGATTTAATGAATCCGCAGCCCAAAGCACAGGCATAAGCAGTTCATTTTATTATTAAAAAAAGCAGGCTTTTAGCCTGCTTTTTTTATTTCCCACTTGTATTTATTCGGTCAGGTCATACAATCGGTCTGCATATTAACCGGTTCATTATAGAGATGGCCGCACAAGTCACGCTTCTGGTTTCGATCAGAAGACCCGAAAAGGGCCAACCGTTCCTGGAGAACAATTAATGATATTTACTTCC
>JBFFND010000377.1:0-2901 GCA_041563375.1 Gammaproteobacteria bacterium
CGTGGTTGAACATGGCCATGCCGTTGAGTATCACTTCAAAGATAATCACCGCCAGCACCGCCGGTCCAAGGGCGGCGATGGTGGCGATCTTGATCAGCATGGAGAGCAGGATTTCCAGTGGATGAAAGCGCAGGCCGGTGGTGACATCGAAATCCAGGTCTGCATGATGTACCCGGTGCAATCGCCACAGTGCCGGTATCGCATGCACCAGCACGTGCTGCAGGTAGATAATAAAATCGAGAATAATCACCGCCAGTACCACTTCCAGCAGCGGGTGATAATCGAGGTAATTAAACAGCCCCCAGCCCTGTTGCTGGGCAAACAGCGCCATGCCCACCGCAGCAGCGGGGAATACCAGCCGCAGCAGGGCGCTGTTGAGAAATACCAGCGACAGGTTGTTGCCCCAGCGCAGCAGCTTCGATACCTTGATCGCGCGGCGGGGGGCAAATAGCTCCCATAAGCCCATAATCACCAGCATGCCGATAAATACGCCAAGGCGGATAGCGGCTTCATTTTGCACAATAAATTCTTCAATCGACATCCAGGAATACCTCGATAAATGGCCAGGCCATATCCGCGATGGCTTGCTGCTGGGTGAAAAAGCAGCCTATAATGGATTACAGTAAACTATTCAATTAATTACTTGAATAGTGAGCTTAGCCTCAACCCGGGTTGTGGTCAAGCCTGATGGATATTCGCTAACGACGTCCAGGCAGCACCCGCCCATTAATACAGGTAACCGCCCCAGTGAGTGAGTTTAAACATAATATTTTCGAGCAGTTTGCGCGCATCGGTAAGGCGCTGAGCAATGGTAATCGCCTGCAGATGCTGGAGTTCCTGGCGCAGCGTGAGCGCAGCGTGGAGGAACTGGCTAATGTTTCTGGCTTAAGCGTCGCTAACACTTCGCAGCACTTGCAGCAGCTGCGGCAGGTCGGCCTGGTGAGCAGCGTAAAACGCGGGCTCAAGGTGTTTTACCGGGTGTCCAGCGATGATGTGATTGAGCTGATGCGGGTGATGCGCTGTGTGGCAGAGAATCACCTTGCCGAGGTGGGGCATTTGGTGAATACTTTCCTCACAGTGAAAGATGAACTGGAGCCGCTGCGACGAGAGGAACTGATGCAGCGGGTCGAGCAGGGGCTGGTGACGGTGATCGACGTGCGTCCAGCAGAGGAATACGCCGCCGGGCATTTACCCGGTGCAGTGAATATTCCGCCACAGGAACTGGAGCAGCGCCTGCAGTTGCTTGATGCCGGGCATGAAATTGTCGCTTACTGCCGGGGTGCGCATTGTGTGTATTCATATAATGCAGTGCAGCAGTTGCGCGAGCGGGGTTTTACCGCCAGCCGCCTGGAAGACGGGTTTCCGGAATGGAAAGGCGCGGGCTATCCGGTGGAGTTGTCCGCCTGACTGCATGCGACAAATATAATAATAAACACTGAAAAAAGGGTGTCATCATGAAACTGGTTTTTGTGTACAACGCCGATAGCGGCGTATTTAATACCCTGACGGACATAGCGCATAAGCTTATTTCGCCAGAAACCTACAAGTGTAACCTGTGCAATCTAACCCATGGCTATTTCAGTGCACGGGAAGAGTGGGTACACTTTCTTGAAGACCTGGATGCGGAAATAAAATTTCTGCACCGTGATGAATACCTTAAACAGCAGGGCGATGCGGGCATTAATCTACCGGCGATATTTGTTGAAACCGATGGTCAGCTCAAATTGTGGGTGGATCGCTCGGTGATCGACAAGCTGTCATCAGCGGATGAGCTGATGGAAATGATTCGCGCAGCGGTGTTGCGTAAAAAATCCGGCGTTGAAGACAGCAATGATTTTTTAAGCCTGCCCAGCTAACCGCCTGATGGGTTTGCTGAACTTCATTTGCGTATGATGCTTTATCGCCGCCTGAAATATGCCTGAAACATTGCACATTTAATATGGCGAAATGATTGTGAATAATATTAGACCCTATAAAAATATTCTACCGGATATCGCTGCCAGCTGTTATGTAGATGCGGCGGCTTGCGTGATCGGCGATGTGGTGATTGGCGAAGACACTTCGGTGTGGCCGATGGTGGTGATTCGTGGTGATGTCAACAGTATCCGTATCGGTGCGCGCAGCAATATCCAGGATGGCAGTGTATTGCATGTCACCCACAAGGGGCCGTTAAGCCCAGAGGGAAACGCCCTGTCGATTGGTTCGGATGTCACCATCGGCCATGGCGCAGTGATCCATGCCTGCACCATTGAAGATGAGTGCCTGATCGGTATGGGTTCGGTGCTGCTGGACGGCGCGGTGATCGAAAAAGGTGCGATGGTGGGTGCGGGCAGTGTGGTCTCACCGGGTAAGGTACTGGCAGGCGGCTATCTGTACCTGGGCTCACCGGCGCGGCAGGTGCGTGAGCTGAACCAGAAAGAAAAAGATTTCCTGCAGTATTCAGCAGCGCATTATGTGAAACTGAAAAACGAATATATGCCAGGCTGAGTCACAGGCTGGCGATGAATGAATCACTGTAGTATGTTAGATCTATTCGGCCGTTTGCGGGTACAGCTTGCCAGCAAACATGATTTTATTCCCCAATGCAAAGGATAAGGCAATGAAAAATTGTAAACAGTTAGTATGGCTTTTCGGGCTGCTGCTTTCAGCGCTGTTAAATTCCACCCTGGCGCACGCAGAAACCGGCGTGTATCGCAGCACATTTACCACCGCGATTGAAGACAAGGAGCCGGTTTCGGAACTGGATGTGATTTCCAATGACACCGCCAAGGTGTATTTCTTTACCGAATTGCGCGGCCTTGAAGGACACACCGTTACTCATCGCTGGGAATACAGTGGCGAAACCATGGCAGAAGTTTCATTCAACATTGGTGGTGACCGCTGGCGCACCTGGTCGAGCAA
>JBFFND010000378.1:0-2897 GCA_041563375.1 Gammaproteobacteria bacterium
CCAGTTCAAAGGCTCCCGGTGTGGCCGACAGGAACACGACTTGCGGCGATCTGTCCAGCCACTCATCGAAGCGCAGCGGTCGGTTGTCCATCGCTGAAGGCAGGCGGAAACCATGTTCAACCAGCGACTCCTTGCGCGAACGATCACCTTTATACATGCCACCGAGTTGTGGCACGGTGACATGGCTTTCATCAATAATCAGCAAGGCATTATCCGGCAGGTAATCATACAGACAGGGTGGCGGCTCGCCGGGTTTGCGTCCGGACAGGTAACGGGAATAGTTTTCAATGCCATTGCAGTAACCCAGCTCGCGCATCATTTCCAGATCATACATGGTGCGCTCTTCCAGGCGTTGCGCTTCCACCAGGCGGTTATTGTCGCGCAATTCGGCAAGCCGTTCTTTCAGCTCCACCTTGATTTGCTCGACCGCTTCCTCAATCACATGCCGCGGGGTCACATAATGGGTTTTCGGGTAAATAGTCAAGCGAGATACCTTGCGCAGGACTTCGCCGGTTAGCGGGTCGAAGTAACTCAACTGCTCCACTTCATCATCGAACAGTTCCACCCGTACCGCTTCATAATCGGATTCCGCCGGATGAATATCAATCACCTCTCCGCGTACCCGATAGCAGCCACGGGCCAGTTCGATGTCATTTCGGGTGTACTGCATTTCCGCCAGACGACGCAGAATGTCGCGCTGGTTGATCATGTCGCCCTTCACCAGGTGCAGCATCATTTTCAGATAGGATTCCGGATCACCCAGACCATAGATCGAGGACACGGTGGCGACAATGATGGTGTCTTCCCGCTCCAGCATCGCCTTGGTCGCTGACAGGCGCATCTGTTCAATGTGCTCGTTGACCGATGCGTCCTTATCAATAAAGGTGTCACTGGCCACCACGTAGGCTTCCGGCTGGTAATAATCGTAGTAGGAAACAAAATATTCCACCGAGTTATTGGGGAACAGTTCTTTCATTTCACCATACAGCTGTGCGGCCAGGGTCTTGTTCGGCGCGAGAATCATCGCCGGGCGCTGTGTCTGCTGTATCACATTGGCGATGGTAAAGGTTTTGCCTGAGCCGGTTACACCCAGCAGGGTCTGGTTCAATAAACCATCACCCAGCCCACCCACCAGGGTTGTGATCGCGCCGGGCTGATCACCCGCCGGTTGCTTATCTGTGTTAATTTCAAATTGTTTCGACATACTTTAAAATAAAATTTGTTTCAATTTCTTCCGCTTTGTAGAGGACAAGCCCTGCCCTGATTGATTATACTCACGCTGGCATCTCTATATGTTAAGAGAATTTACAGAATAACCTGATAGGACAACCGCTTTGGGCACTCAAGCATCCAACCGCATACAGAAAGTAAAACCCTCTCCACCACTCGCCGTGACTGCACTGGCCCAGCAACTCAGAGCCGCCGGCCGCGATGTAATTGGTCTGGCTGCGGGGGAACCCGATTTTCCCACCCCCGACTTTGTCAAACAGGCGGCAATTGATGCGATCAATAACAACCAGACCAAATACACTGCAGTTGACGGCATGCCCAGCCTCAAGCAGGCCATTATAAACAAGTTTAAGCAGGATAATGGCCTCAGCTACGAAGCAGAGCAGATTCTGGTGTCCTGCGGCGGTAAACAGAGCTTCTTCAATATGGCGCAGGCGCTGTTAAATCCCGGTGACGAGGTGATTATCCCTGCGCCCTACTGGGTATCCTACCCGGATATGGTACTGCTGGCAGATGCTGAACCGGTGATTGTACAGGGTGTTCAGTCCCAGGGCTTTAAAATTACCCCGCAGCAACTGAAAGATGCCTTAACCGATAAAACCCGCCTGTTTGTGATTAACAGTCCATCCAATCCATCGGGCAAGTCATACACCATGGCGGAGCTGCGCGCACTGGGTGAAGTGCTGCTGGACTACCCTGACGTGGTGGTCGCCACCGATGACATGTATGAAAAGATTCTGTGGACCGACGAACCCTTCTGCAATATCGTCAACGCCTGCCCCGAGCTGTATGAGCGCAGCGTGGTATTAAACGGAGTTTCCAAAGCCTATGCCATGACCGGCTGGCGTATCGGCTATGCAGCCGGGCCTGCAGACCTGATCAAGGGCATGAAAAAAATCCAGTCACAGAGCACCTCCAACCCGACTTCAATTTCACAGGTGGCGGCGCAGGCTGCACTTGAAGGCGATCAATCCCGCCTTGCGGAAATGAACACCGCCTTTCAACAGCGCAATGACTTTGTGCTCGCGGAACTTAACAAAATCGACGGTGTTGACTGCATTGCCAGTGACGGCACCTTCTATATCTTCCCCGATTTCAGCCGGGTGATGAAAAAAATGAACATCGCCGACGATGTCACACTGGCCTCAAAAATCCTCGAGGAAGCCGAAGTGGCACTGGTGCCCGGCTCGGCCTTTGGCAGCCCGGGGCATATGCGCATCTCTTTTGCCACCGATATGGAAAGTTTGCAGAAAGCCCTTGAAAGAATTAAGAATTTTGTAGGCTAAACTAGTTGACCGAAGGTAGGTGAATCAGTAATATAGCGGCCCTCGAAACACAGAGTTTTCGACACCATTCCCTGATAGCTCAGTTGGTAGAGCAACGGACTGTTAATCCGTTTGTCCCTGGTTCGAGTCCAGGTCGGGGAGCCAGATTCCAGAAAGCCTCGCAGCAATGCGGGGCTTTTTTTATGCACAGGATGTGCGGTATTTAGCGAGAGGCATGGATGCCGGTAGCGATATGCACAGGATGTGCGGAATACATAACAGCTCTGCGCATCCATGCACGTCATCGCAAATAAACGCCAAAGCTTATATAAGGCTTTGATTGCGTCTATTTGCTCTCATTAGCGTTTATTTATTCCACACATCCTGTGCTCCACCCTTCGG
>JBFFND010000379.1:0-2877 GCA_041563375.1 Gammaproteobacteria bacterium
AGCACCTCGGTATTACTGCGTTCCGCTTCTGCGGCCAGCGCTGCTAAATAATCTGTCACCTGATCAGCGTAACCGGGTATGGCGGTTTCCGGCCAGATAATCAGATCGCTGTCAAAGTGCTGCCGCGTCAGTTGTCGATACATCTGCAGGGTTGGTACATACATGTCGCGGCGCCACTTTTGCCCCTGGGGAATATTGCCCTGTAGCAGACTCACTTTTACTGGCTCACCCACCGGCTGCGTCCAGCTGATCTGGCCGAGCAGTAAACCCGCCAGATAAATGACAGCGCCAATCACCAGCACATACGACGGCTGTTTTTTTAATAACGATAACGCCAGCGCCGCTGCGATCAGTGCAACCAGAAAGCCTACCCCCAGACCACCCAGTAGTGGCGCAAAACCGGCAAGCCAGTTATCGACATGGGCCGTACCAAGCTGCAACCAGGGAAAGCCAGTGAGAAAATAGCCACGCAGCCACTCGAACAGCATCCAGCCAGTCGCATAAACCAGCAGTAACAACGGCGCACCAAGCTGATTGAACAAACGGTTACTCAGATAAAGTGCAAGCGCCGGAAACAGGCTTAGATAGGCCGCGAGCAAAATCACAATAATAATCGCCAGTGCCTGGGGTGCAGCACCGTGGTAATGCAGACTGTAAAAAACCCAGTGAATACCGTGCGCGAAAAAACCCAGTGAAAACAGGAAACCACGACGCATGGCAATGCCGGGTGCCTGATGCAAACAGCCCAGAAACAATAACGCCAGCAAAGGAAACTGCAACCAGAACAGACCATAGGGGGCAAAGGAAAACGGCATCAGTGTGCCGCCTATAAGCAATAGCCATTCCTGCAGATAATAAGGATTTTTTTTAAATAACAAAGCCACAACTATCAGTCATCGAGGATTATTCCTTTAAGCATCAACAGGTTTGCAAACAGCAACATCAGAGCAGATCTTCCGGCGCACTGTCCTGCTTTGAAGATTCCGGCAGCAGTATCAGCTGCACATGTTTGATACGCCGACTGTCGGCGCTCATTACCTTGAACAGGTAGTTATCGATCATAATCGATTCGCCACGCTTGGGCATGTGCCCCAGGTGTTTCATTAACATACCCGCCAGTGTATCCGATTCATCTTCATTGAAACCGCTGTCAAAAAACTCATTGAACTCATCGATCGGCGTTAATGCTTTAACCGAATAACGATTAACCCCCATGCGGCGGATATTACCCACATCTTCCACATCGTGTTCGTCATCGATGTCACCTACAATCTGCTCCAGCACATCTTCGATGGTGACCAGACCGGCAATGCCATTGTATTCATCGACCACCATTGCCATGTGATTACGGCTAGCACGGAATTCTTTCAGCAACACATTCAGACGCTTACTTTCCGGTACAAATACTGCCTTGCGCAACACGTCCTTAATGTCGAAATCCTTACGACTGTCTTCATCCACGTAACGTAGCAGATCCTTGGCCAGCAACACTCCGACTATCTCGTCACGGCTTTCACCGATCACCGGGAAACGCGAATGGCCGGAATTATTAATCACCGGCAACATTTCTTCATAAGTATTGTCTTCGCTTAACACCACCATGTGCGAACGCGGAACCATAATATCCCGCACCTGAATTTCCGACACCTGCAGCACACCTTCAATCATGCTCAGTGCATCCATGTCGAGCAGGCCGTGTTTTTCTGCAGCCTGCAGGATTTCAACCAGCTCATCACGGTTCTGTGGTGTATCAAGAAAAATACGGCTGAGTTTTTCAAACAGGCTTAAGGACTCCTCCTTTGCCTGTGTTGATTTCGAGCCATTGCTGGTGCTTTCGTTCATGAGTTTAAATCCGTTACCGATGTGTTAGTCAGTTCTGCGTCTGCCTGATAGGGATCAGAAAAACCCAGTTGTTGCATAATATCCGTTTCCAGTCGTTCCATGCGCTGCGCTGCGCCCTCTTCAATGTGGTCATAACCCTGCAGATGTAACATTCCGTGTACCAGCATATGCGCCCAGTGCGCCTGCAGCGATTTGTGCTGTTGTTGCGCTTCCTCTGCTACCACCTGGGCGCAGATCGCCAGGTCACCCAGCATCTGCCAGTGCGCGTCCGACACGGACGGTTCTTCACTGTGCGCATCGGCTAACTCAGCCGGAGTAAAATCATCAGAGTTTAGATCTGCGGGCAGATGCCATTCGTCCATCTGCATGGGAAAGGATAGAACATTGGTGGACTTGTCTTTGCCGCGGTAGTCACGGTTAAGCTGGCGGCTTTCTTCAGCACTGACAATGCGCAACGCCACCTCCACTTCACTGTGCGCGTCACCCTGCCAGGCAGCTTCGGCCCAGCGCTGCAATTGTGCTCGCGGCGGAGGTTCCTCAACGGAATCAGCCACTTCATCGGCAATCTGGATATCTATATGCAGGCTCATAGAGTAATTATGACCGTTTTGATGACGCATCGCCATCATCTGTCTGGGTTGCCTCGTAGGCATCATAGGCTTTGACAATGCGTTTTACCATCGGGTGACGCACCACATCACGGGGATTGAAAAAGGTCATGGCAATATCATCCACATCTTTCAGGACTTCCACCGCATGGCGCAGGCCGGAGTGAACCCCGCGCGGCAAATCGATCTGTGTCACATCACCGGTAACCACCGCGGTAGAACCAAAGCCAATACGGGTCAGAAACATTTTCATCTGCTCCCGCGTAGTATTCTGCGCTTCGTCCAGAATAATAAATGCATCATTCAGGGTGCGGCCACGCATATAGGCCAGCGGCGCGATTTCTATCACATTGCGCTCTATCAGTTTGGCCACCCGCTCAAAGCCCATCATTTCATAGAGGGCATCGTACATCGGGCGTAAATACGG
>JBFFND010000380.1:0-2876 GCA_041563375.1 Gammaproteobacteria bacterium
AAAAACATGGGCGTTTACCTAAAATACTTATCCCGATTCATTTCGCCGGTCAATCCTGCGACATGAAAGCAATCCGACAACTGGCTGATAAATATGGTTTCAGTATCATCGAAGACGCGTCCCATGCCATCGGCGGTCGTTATCTGGATAAGCCAGTGGGAAGTTGCAGCTATGCAGATATTGCCGTGTTCAGTTTTCATCCGGTAAAAATCATTACCACCGCTGAAGGTGGTATGGCGATGACTAATAATGCCGAGCTGGCAGAAAAAATGCGGGCTTTGCGTAGTCATGGTATTACCCGAGATGAGCGACATATGACCCATGCACCCGAAGGTGACTGGTATTACCAGCAGGTCGATCTGGGGTTTAATTATCGTCTTACTGATATTCAGGCGGCACTGGGTTTTAGCCAGATGCAGCGCCTTGATGATTATGTCAGCCAGCGCCATAACATCAGAAAAAATTATGACCAGTTACTGGCAGACCTGCCTGTCATTTCGCCCTGGCAGCATGTGGACTGCTATTCTGCGCTGCATTTATATCCGATACAAATAAGCGATGAAAGTGGTGTTGGCAGAAAACAGGTGTTTGACAGCCTGAGGGCGGCAAACATCGGTGTTAATGTGCATTACATTCCGGTACCGACCCAGCCTTATTATCAGAGTATGGCTATTGCAGCCAGCGATTTTTCCAATGCATTGTCCTATTATCAACGTGCTATTTCCCTGCCCATGTATGCCACACTCAGTCAGGAGCAGCAGGAAATTGTTGTCGATACATTGAAGAAGGCACTGCAATGAAGCTGTGTGTGATTCCCGCACGCGGTGGTAGTAAACGCATTCCGGCTAAAAATATTCGTCCGTTTGCCGGCCGACCGATAATCGCCTATTCGATCGAAGCAGCACTGACAAGTAAATTGTTCGATCGAGTGATCGTCTCAACTGACGATCAGGATATAGCAGATATCGCTGTATCTCTGGGCGCTGAGGTGCCGTTTGTGAGGCCTCCTGGGTTGTCGGATGATTATGCTACAACCGGCGATGTAGTAAAGCACTGTGTAAACTGGTGCCTGGAAAATGAAATACCCGTTTCCTATGTGTGTTGCCTTTACGCCACGGCCCCCTTTGTAAAGCCCGAGTACCTTAGAGAAGGCTATGAAAAGCTGGTTGCTACTGATAGCTCCTATGCATTCTCGGTGACCAGTTTCCCGTTTCCGATCCAGCGCGCTATACGTATTAATACCAAGGGTAAAGTTGAAGCTATCTGGCCGGAGAATATTTTCAAACGTTCCCAGGATCTCGAAGAAGCGTTCCATGATGCCGGCCAGTTTTACTGGGGAAAGGCTGAGTCCTTTCGTAATGATGAGGTGATTTTTTCTTCCGTGTCCGTTCCTGTGTTGCTGCCACGTTACCTTGTCCAGGATATCGATACTATAGAAGACTGGTACAGGGCAGAACTAATGTATGAAGCCTGGCAATCAGCAGGTAAGCAGGGATGATGAAAGTTGCTTTTCGTACCGACGCATCGGTAGATATAGGCAGCGGGCACGTGATGCGCTGTTTAACTCTGGCAGAAAAACTGCGGCAGAAAGGCGCTGAAGTTGTATTCATATGTAGACAGTTGCCTGGTGACGGAATTGACCTGATTCGCCGCTATGGCTTCTCCGTTTCTGTGCTGCCGTCTCCATCAATGCAGCAGAATCCAGCGGTGCAGACGAGCCATTGGTTGTGTGTGCCCTGGCAACAGGATGCAGAACAAACCCATCAGGTGCTTGCAAAAGCAGGTCACTGGAACTGGCTGATTGTGGATCACTACGGTATTGATGTCGCCTGGGAAGAATACCAGAAATCTGTTGTCAGCCAGATCATGGTAATAGACGACCTGGCAGATCGTGTACATAGCTGTGATGTTTTACTGGATCAGAACCTGTACACAGATATGGAGTCGAGATACAGCAATAAGGTACCGGTGGAATGCCAGCAGCTTTTGGGCCTGAGATATGTGCTGTTACGTGAAGAGTTTATAAAGCAGCGTGAAAACTTGAAAGCAGATGATGGCTCTGTACGTAATATACTGGTGTTCTTTGGGGGGGTTGATGCCCCGAATATGACACAGAGGGTGGTTGCCGCTATAGCCGATCTAAGGATTCCGGGTGTTAGTGTTAATGTTGTAATTGGCTCGGCAAATCCTCACAAGGATAAGCTGGAAGCATTGTGTCTGTCGTTGCCCGATGTGCAGCTACATGTGCAGGCCGCTAATATGGCCGAGATGATGGCCAGGGCGGATTTGTGTATTGGAGCGGGCGGCACGGCGACCTGGGAGCGATGTGGCCTGGGGCTTCCAGCACTGGCATGGCCAATTGCCGATAACCAGAAAAAGCTGCTTCACGACGCAGCAGGTATGGGGCTGGTGTATGTGCCCGACTTTGATTGTCCTTCAATAGAAGATATTGCTTTGCATCTTCAGGCGCTGATGGAGAATGCTCTGCTGCGAAGATATATTGCTGCTCGGTGTCTTGAAGCAGTTGATTGCCAGGGGGCGAGTCGTGTTGCTTCGAGGCTAGTGAGTGTTGATGTCATACTGCGTAAGGCGACTATCGATGATATGCAAAAAGTATATAACTGGCGTAACCATATCAATATTCGAAAGTGTTCACGAAATAATGAGGAAATAGATTTTCAACAGCATCAACGCTGGTTTCGAGAGGTTCTAGATGATCAGGACAGGCTGCTGCTAATAGGTTCAGTGGATAAGCGGGACGTCGCCGTTCTTCGTTACGATATTGATAACAATAAAGCTGAGGTATCTGTTTTTCTTGCGCCTGATGAAATGGGAAGAGGCTATGGAAAAGCGCTGCTTGCAGCAGGTGAGAAATA
>JBFFND010000381.1:0-2871 GCA_041563375.1 Gammaproteobacteria bacterium
AGGTCACATGTCACCGCGATTTACGTGGCGGTGGCACTGACCTTTTCCAGCACCATTATTATTGTCAAATTACTCTCCGACAAACGCGAAGTCGACTCACTGCATGGCCGCATTGCAGTGGGCTTTCTGATTGTGCAGGACATAGTGGTGGTACTGGTGATGATCGGCCTGACCGCTTTCGGACAGGCCAGTGGAGAAGTTAATCTGGGCTGGGAGGCGCTGAAGATTGTGCTTAAAGGCGCGGCAATGCTGCTGGCGGTGGCACTGTTGATGCGTTACGTGCTGCCTTCGCTGCTGCATCGCCTGGCACACTCGTCGGAGCTGCTCATGCTGTTTGCCATTGCATGGGCTCTGCTGGGCGCGGCAGCGGGGGATGCCCTGGGTTTCAGCAAGGAAGTGGGGGCGTTTCTCGCCGGCATCTCCATAGCATCAACACCCTACCGTGAACAGGTGGCAGCACGTCTGGTCAGCCTGCGTGATTTTCTGTTGTTGTTCTTTTTTATCGAACTGGGGGCGACCCTGGATATCAGCCTGCTCGGTGGGCAGATAGGTGCGGCGGCGGTGTTCTCCATTTTCGTGCTGATCGGTAATCCGCTGATCGTCATGGCCATTATGGGCTTTATGGGTTATCGCAAACGCACCGGTTTTCTCGCCGGCCTTACCGTGGCGCAGATCAGTGAGTTCTCGCTGATTCTCGCGGCGCTGGGCCTGAGCCTGGGTCACCTGGAAAAGGAAACCGTGGGACTGATTACCCTGGTCGGCCTGATAACAATCAGTGTCTCGACCTATATGATTCTTTACTCTCACTGGCTGTACGAACGCCTTGCACCCTGGATGACCCTGTTTGAACGTAAGGTGCCCTACCGCGAAATCGACAGCCCGTTTGATGGCAGCGGCAATATTGATGTGCTGGTGGTGGGTCTGGGTCGTTATGGCGCATCACTGGCCGCACACCTGCGGGAGCGTGGCAGTCGATTGCTGGCGGTGGATTTCGATCCCACCAGTGTTCAACAGCATCTGCTTGAAGGTTATATGGTGCACTATGGTGATGTAGAAGACCCGGAGTTTATCGCCACATTGCCGCTGAGTCGCATCCAGTGGGTGGTGAGCACGGTGCGTGATCGAACGGTTAACCGTATGCTATTACATGGTCTGCGTGAACAGGGTTATACCGGTAAAGTCGCGGTGGCCACCGCAAGTCATCGGGATGCAGCCTGGTTTGAAAAAGAGGGTGTAGACCTGACCCTGATTCCCTATGCAGATGCGGCGAAAGAGGCAGCGGAGAAACTCATGCCTAAACCGGTCACCGGGGGCCGGCGCAGTGGAGACAAACCTGAAGCAGTTTAAAACATAGTGTTTATGGGGTCGGTCGGCATATTCTTCGCAATATCTGCAGTACTTTTCAGGCGATTAAGTTCACTCACGCACGCACATTGGTGTTGTGATTATTCCGGCTTTACCAGGTGCGCATCCTGTGCAACCTGCAATCGACTATTACGCAGCAAAAACTGCCCGTCTATCGTCAGCCATAATGGTTCGCCACCCAGTGGTGACTCTTCCGGTAACTCCCGTTGCGCATGCACATGCAAGTGTGGTTCCGAGCTGTTTCCTGAGTTGCCCATCTGCGCCAGGGGTTCACCGATTGCTATCGGTGTGCCCTCGGTAATTGTAATACTGCCAGGTCGCAGATGGGCGAGAAAAATATAAAACTCGCCACAGTCGATAGCAATATAATTTCCCGCCATGTGCGTGCGATCCATCTGTGGGACTGGCATATCCTTGATGCCGTCAACCACCCTGGCTATTCTGCCGTTGCAGGGAGCCACAACGGTTGTGCCATAGGTTGTGTATCGGGCAGGATCACTCGGTTGCCAGCCATGTTTGTGTAAACCCAGCGGCGTGATGCGAAATATATCCAGCGCCTTGCTCTGGCCACGCCATGGTCGATAACGTTCAATGGTTTTATCCAGGGTCTTGAGATGCACATTAATCATTTTCGTGGCGCCGCCATGGGCGACAAGGTAATGCCCGGCAGCAAATGGTGGCGCGATATCAACATGCTCTTCGTCGGGTAGTGTGCGCCCCTGTAATGCCTGATAGCTAAGGTAAGCGCCGAGAATGCCCAGCCCGGCCACCAGCAGTGTAGTAATTGTGTTGGCGGTTGATGTGCGGCCTGGGTTCCTTGCGGAAAAGCCATGCTTTATTAACTGGCTGATGACGATCAGCACAAACAGCAGCGCATACAGATAGGGTGTCCAGAAGGGTGGTATGCTCCATAGCGCGGTTAATGCGATAGCCAGCAGGATACTTGCCACAGAAATCAGCTGCAGCCCGCGAAGCCATCCTGTCGCCGGGAATAGAGCCAGCCAGGCCAGCAATAGTAGCGGTAGTACAAGTTGAGTGAGCATTACCATCCACGACATAAAGCTGATCTCCGTTGTTTTTCCCGCTTAAACATAAATCGCCCATCGATGAAAAATGTTGCGTGGCCGTTGAAAATCAATCATGGGGAAATGAGACGTCGGTAACCTCTGCAACAAAAAAAGCAAAATACGCATCCGTATCAAAGTGGTTACCCGCTTCCACCTGCGTGGGCAGGCGATAGCCCGCAAATGAACGGAAACGTGAAAGGTAGCCACCGAAGGGTTGCAGTCGGTATTGTTTGTCAGCATTGGCATTGCTCCAGCGTTCAAAGCGAACCTCTGTAGGCTGTCCATTGGCGGCTACTGTTACATCCACGGTCTGGGATAAGCCCTGATGGCTTACCATAACCCGAGCGCAATCCGGCGTCAGTTGAGTCCAGCTAATGCCCGGGCCCGGCAATACCGCCGCCGGTGTCCAGAACACCGCTTCGGCCACATAGCGGGCAAA
>JBFFND010000382.1:0-2862 GCA_041563375.1 Gammaproteobacteria bacterium
GTGGCGCAAATTGCGACCTATTTCCGTGTCTCGCGCAATCATCTGGTGAAGGTGGTGCAGGGGCTGACCGAGCACGGTTTCGTCAGCACCGTGCGTGGCAAACATGGCGGTATGGTGCTGGCACAGGATCCGTCTGATATTACCATCGGTGAGGTGGTGCGCCGCACGGAAAACCATTTCAACCTGGTAAGTTGCCTGGACGCTTCCGGTGAAATTTGTATGGTGGACAAAACCTGTCGACTCAAGAATATTCTGCAGCATGCTACAGAAACCTTTCTGCAGGAGCTGGACGTCATCACCCTGGCGGATGTACTGCAGGATGACCTGCGGCGACAACTGGTAAAAGTCCCGGTTAATTTCTAGGCTGGCCCTGTTACGGGCTGTGCGTACCGCACGACTGCATT
The DNA here is from genome assembly GCA_041563375.1 of Gammaproteobacteria bacterium. Lineage (GTDB taxonomy): Bacteria > Pseudomonadota > Gammaproteobacteria > SZUA-229 > SZUA-229 > SZUA-229. The sequence continues at coordinate 405 of JBFFND010000382.1, forward strand.
TATGCGGCGGCCCACCGGCTGTCGCAGATCAGCGCCTGTTCTGTCGAGCAGAGCGCTCTACATCCCATCAATAAAATTCCCGTACTTTTTCACTTGAATCTCGGATGCCTGCCCCCATATGCGCTTCAGTAGTCACATATTTGGAGAGTCTGTAATGTCAAACGAGGAAACCCTCGATAAAAATCAACAAGATACGCAAGGCGATGTGAACCCTGAGGCGACCGACGAGATCCTTGAATCGGTTGACGAAACAGAGGCACAGGCGCTTTCTCCTGAAGAGCTGATTGATCGACTGGATCTGGCGGAAAAGAAAGCCACGGAAAACTGGGATCAGCTGCTGCGCACCAAGGCCGAGATGGATAATATCCGCCGTCGCACCCAGAAAGATCTGGAAAATGCCCACAAGTACGCGCTGGAAAAGTTTATTGGCGAGCTGCTGGCAGTCAAGGACAGTCTTGAGCTGGGTGTAAACGCGGCGCAACAGGAGAATGTTACGGTTGACAGTTTACGTGAGGGCAGCGAGATGACACTGAGCATGCTGGCCAATGTGTTCGAGAAATTTAACGTGGTTGAGCTGAACCCGGAAGGCGAAAAGTTCAATCCGGACCATCACCAGGCGATGTCGATGCAGCCAACCGCCGAAATGGAACCGAATACGGTGATGGCAGTGATGCAGAAAGGCTATTTATTGAATGACCGGCTGGTACGTCCGGCGATGGTGATGGTGTCGAAAGCGGCTGAATAGCCGCTGGCCATTGAAATATAAAAACCTGTCCCTATCTAGGGTTTAAGTTACGAATTTACGTTTTTTACTGGAGTTAAAAATGGGAAAAATTATCGGTATAGATCTGGGTACGACCAACTCTTGTGTCGCAATTATGGATGGTGACAAGCCACGTGTAATTGAAAACTCGGAAGGTGATCGCACCACCCCGTCCATCATTGCCTTTGGTGACGGTGAAGAAGTGATGGTTGGCCAGTCTGCCAAGCGTCAGGCGGTGACCAACCCTGAAAACACCCTGTTCGCGATAAAGCGCCTGATCGGTCGTCGTTTTGACGAATACGTGGTGCAGCGTGATATCAAACTGGTGCCTTACAAAATCATCAAGGCTGATAACGGCGATGCATGGGTTGAGGTCAAGGGCCAGAAGATGGCGCCACCGGAAATTTCTGCCCGTGTACTGCAGAAGATGAAGAAAACCGCGGAAGAATACCTGGGTGAAGAAGTAACCGAAGCGGTGGTGACCGTACCGGCCTACTTCAATGACTCACAGCGTCAGGCAACCAAGGACGCAGGCAAGATCGCCGGCCTTGATGTCAAGCGTATTATCAACGAGCCAACCGCAGCGGCTCTGGCCTATGGTATGGACAAGAAACTCAAGGGTGACAACACCATTGCGGTTTATGACCTGGGCGGCGGTACTTTCGACGTATCGATTATTGAAATTGCCGACATTGATGGCGAGCACCAGTTTGAAGTACTGGCCACCAACGGTGACACGTTCCTGGGTGGTGAAGACTTCGACATGCGCCTGATCGATTACCTGGCGGACGAGTTCAAGAAAGACACCGGCATGGATTTACACAACGATCCACTGGCTCTGCAGCGTCTGAAAGAAGCGGCGGAAAAAGCCAAGATCGAACTGTCATCCAGCCAGCAAACCGATGTCAACCTGCCGTACATCACAGCGGATGCATCAGGTCCCAAGCATCTGAACATCAAGCTGTCACGTGCCAAGCTGGAATCACTGGTTGATGATCTGGTACAGCGCACCATCGAGCCCTGCAAGGTGGCACTGAAAGATGCCGGCCTGAGTGTAGGCGACATCAATGATGTCATCCTGGTGGGCGGCCAGAGCCGTATGCCCAAGGTTCAGGAAGCGGTTAAGAACTTCTTCGGCAAGGAGCCACGTAAGGACGTAAACCCGGATGAAGCGGTTGCACTGGGTGCATCGATCCAGGGTGGCGTACTGGGCGGTGATGTCAACGACATCCTGCTGCTGGACGTAACCCCGCTGTCACTGGGTATCGAAACCATGGGCGGCGTAATGACCAAGCTGGTCGAGAAAAATACTACGATTCCAACCAAGGCATCACAGGTGTTCTCGACTGCCGATGATAACCAGGGTGCGGTAACCGTGCATGTACTGCAGGGTGAGCGTGAAATCGCGTCTGGTAACAAGTCACTGGGTCGTTTTGACCTGGCAGACATTCCACCGGCACCACGCGGTGTACCGCAGATTGAAGTGTCCTTCGACATCGATGCCAACGGTATTCTGAATGTATCGGCGAAAGACAAGGCAACCGGTAAGGAACAGTCGATTGTGATCAAGGCCTCTTCAGGTCTGTCCGATGAAGAAGTGGAAAAAATGGTGAAGGATGCCGAAGCCCATGCGGACGAAGACCGCAAGCAGAAGGCACTGGTTGAGGCACGTAATACAGCGGAAAACCTGATTCA
>JBFFND010000383.1:0-2859 GCA_041563375.1 Gammaproteobacteria bacterium
CACTTCGTTATCCTGCAATGTCTGGTACTCACGCACAGTATCCATCAGCTCAACAATCGTTTCATATGATGTATATGGCTCAGACAAAATAGTAATCTTTCTTTTCTCAGGAAACTTGAACTTGATCAGGCGCAGCGTCTGGTTAAGTAATACATAATTATGCCCGCTCTGGGTAACTGGAATTTTTTTTATCAAGCCGCCCTGCGTGTCAGACAACTCAAGACGGTCTTTACGAACAGTCACGCGCAGTTCAAACTCGGGCTTTTTATCACTCTGAGCAGGCGTAGAGCTCATGCTCGGAAGCTTTAAATCCAGCACGCTGATATTGGCAAAAACAGCAGTCATCAATAGAAACGGCACAAGCACAACCATAAGGTTCATGAACGCTGTTATATTCAACTCAACCTGGGTTTCTCTTTTTTTTCGCTTTCTTCTGTTCATAGTAATCAGTAACATTACTGCTGCTTCAGCATTAGCAGGTTAATGAACTTTACTGTTGCCATTTCAAGACTATCAACAATTTCTGTTGTCTTAGTTTGCAGAATTGAAAAAATAATAATTAACGGGATGGCAACAGCCAGTCCAAATGCAGTGGTATTCATAGCAACAGAAATACTGCTGGAAAGAATTTCTGCTTTCAGTGACGGATCAACCTGTGCAACAGCAGTAAATGCTTTTATCAAACCGGTTATTGTTCCCAACAACCCAAGAAGCGTTGCTATATTGGCAAACATTGAGAGATAGTGTGTACGCTTCTCCAGGCGCGGGATAATTTCCATCAGGCTTTCTTCCATTGCCATTTCGACCTGATCGCGTTGTGGCTTAATCTTAAGGCGCGTAAGACCCAGGTTTAACATCTGGCAGATCGCCAATTTTGATCGAGAGGATATCTGATACACCTGATTGAGATCGCCTTGCTGAAGTAACGGCATAAGCTTGGTTAATATTCGTCGATTGTTGACTTTTATCGCGGTCAGGTAAATGTATCGCTCAATCGCAATTGCCATCCCAAAAGCTAAAACTGCGAGTATCGGGTACATAAAAACACCCCCAGTCTGCATAAAATTAACAATCTCATCATACATTACAATATCTCCTGCTATTTCCTATACGGATAACTTTAAAATAAATTTAATGACTTTCAATTTGCTCAGCACTGCCGGATTCTGAACTCACCACAACTTCCTGGTAATATTTTCTTCTTAGCATCGACTCTCTATCTACAGGCTGCAGTGCATCCTGAATTAAACCGGATAAGGGCAGCTCAACCATGCTGGGTAACTGGGCAGTTTGCCATGGCAGTATATAGAGTATATTGGGCATCTCTTTATTACCAATGACCTGTAAACTATCCATGGTAATCTTCTCTTCAGCATGAACAATTAACGCCACGCTGTGTAAAAACATAAACACAAGACAGGCTTTTATATTCATCACACATCACCTTTGGAAATTCTACGCTTGAGATCAATAATCCACTTTGACACGTCGCCATCCCTGGCGCCGGACAATTCCTGATAGCGCTGGTAATACTCAAGCGCAGCAGGAAAGTCGTACATATACAAGTCCAGCAATATCCCCGCATTCAGATACACGGCTGGATAACGCGGTTCTTGCTCTATGGCCTTTCTGTACATATCCAACGCCTGGTCAAACTCACCCTGCATACGCGCTATTACACCAAGATAATGATAAGAAACCGGATTATGTTCTGTGAGCTCAATCGACTTTTTAAAGTTTTCAGCCGCCAACTCCAGTTGGCCTGCGCGTAATTCCTGTAACCCAAGATTGGTATAGGCAGGTGAAAACGTTGGCGCGATGCTGATTGTCTGCTTCAAAAGTTTAACGGCTGCCTCGTTATCATCACTTTTTGCAGCGGTTAATGCATCTATATACACCTCTGGTACCTTGCTCCAGTCATTTTCAGACGAACGCTGCCCTCCCGTCATGGAACAGGATGTGACTGCAAGCAGCAGAACAATGATGCCGATTTGTTTACTGAGTGATAAGTACATAAGGTTCTATTGTTTCTTTCTTGGCGTATCGCACTGGCTGTATTTTTGCCAGCTCTGCTATACTTTTTTCAATCCATTCATCATATACACCCTGTCGGGTTCTCTTGATATTTGACGCATGAATATCAATTGCTTTTTCCTCGAATGGATATGCCTGCTCTTCTAATAAAATATCATACAGCTCGAGCTCATCACCTGATAAACCCCTCGGTCGTTCTGACCCCATCAGGGATATTGCCAGGTGGCTATAGATATCAGCAAGCTGGTAAGTTGCGGCGGTAGTAAAATCTGCAACATTATATGCTAGCACTTTTTTCAGTGAGTCCACCGCAGACTTCATATGTTTTTTCTTTTCTCTCAGGCTTTTTTTGAGCGGCACCAGCATCGCAACATCCTTGAATCTCTTTATCCCCTCTTGCGCGAGTTTATTACTGGCTTTTGCAGCTAGATAACGTGTGCGATCGGTTCTCCTGCTTGCTCCTTTGCTCTCTACACTGATTAATTTAGACAACCAGACCCTCTCATTTCTTACCTGACCAAGCTGCTGATAGTACTGTACAATTCGCTCATGGGCCTCCATGACCTGCTCAAAATTCTGAGGATAATCACTGACATATAACTTATACATGGCTACAGCCCTGGCTTTATTATTTGCCTTTTCATAACTGTCAGCAGCTTCCCACACCAGCTCAGATTTTTCACTTTTATCGACTGCCAGCTCAGAGAGCGCAAGCATTTCTGCCGCGGCCTTATCAAAGTCACCAACCTGCTTATATGAATATGCCAGTTTCGTTCTGACATCAAACGCATACTCTTTGTGGGCTGGAAACACTTTAATGAATCC
>JBFFND010000384.1:0-2859 GCA_041563375.1 Gammaproteobacteria bacterium
GCATCTCAACGGTGAGCGGGTAAAACCTTCACGCAATGTGAAGATAGGCGATCAACTCAAAATTACCCGTGGTCAGTATGAATTTGTGATCAGCGTTGATGGACTTAATCAGCAGCGTCGACCCGCAAGCGAAGCGCAGGCGTTGTATACAGAATCACAACAGAGTCAGGATAAGCGTGCCGCGCTGGCAGAGTCGATGAAAATCATCAACGCCAGTATGCCCTTCAGTGACAGCCGGCCCAGTAAAAAACAGCGTCGGCAACTGGTGCGGCTCAAGCGCACAGAATAGCCTGCACTATCCTGGAACAGCATGGCGCAGAGACATATCAGCATTGTTCAGAGGTGCCCCGATTCAGTTTATACACCAGAATTTAACATCCTGTGCTTCTAGAAAGCCAATCGCTTTTGAGCCCTGTAGCATGGCAAAGGTTGACAGCATGCCCGCTTCAATACAGGTACTGGCGATTACACTCACCGAGCGGGGTGCGCCTTCAACCGGGTAGCCGGTTTTCGGATTAAGGATATGGCTGTAGCGTTTGCCGTCCTTGAGTAAAAAGCGTCGCGCATCGCCACTGGTGGCGAGCCCCCCCTGGTACAGGCTGATGGCTCCGGCACTGGCTTCACCGGTGTGACTCGGGTCGTCCACGCCGATCACCCAGGGCTGGTTATTGCGGCGCGGTTTCAGGCAGGCGATGTCTCCGCCATAGTTCACCAGAAAACTGTGTTGTGTGTGCCGGGCAAGTAATTTGGCCGTGGAGTCCACGGCGTACTCCTTACCAATACCCCCAAGATCGATCTCCATACCATCGGGCAGTTTAATCTGTGGTGTTGCCCAGCTGATTTTCTGCCAGCCGATAAATGGCAACAGGGCGTTTACAGTGTCTGCATCGGGTATCCGGTCGCTGCCATCAAAGTGCCAGGCCCTGCGCAGGATACCGGATGAAATATCAAACAGTCCATCACTGAGCTCAAAGCATCGCTGTGCAAAATCCAGTAGTAATGCGGTTTCGCTATCAACGATCACTGATTCGCCTGCGGCATTGTTTATCTGATAAATAATATTGTCATTACGGTAACGGCTGAATTTGTGCTCAATGCGAAGCGCTTCATCTGCCGCCAGTTGGGTGATTTTTTCTGCCAGGGCAAGGTCGTCGCTTTCAAGCAGGATTTCACAGGGACAGGCCATGGCGCTGAACTGGCCAATGCAATAACCGGGTTTTTGTTGCACTTCAATCTGGGGCAAGATGTGTTCTTTGGGCGTTAAAAATATTGAGCTTATCGCCCGGCATTTTTAAATACAAGTTAATCGTGTTACTAATTAGGTTACTGACTGAAACTTGATGAGCGGCTGTATTTCAGCAATTTTCTGGTAAAACGCTTCTGAGAGCTTAACTGCAAAACCACAGCCGCGGTTTCATCGTATCCTGCATCCTGGTATTGCCAGTTGATGTATTCGTCACGGACACGCAACCTGACACCGGCCAGTTGCTGGCCATCTGCATACCCGGCGGGATGCCGGTGGTTTCAGCCAGTCGGTAATCTGCACCGGTAAGGGGTGGTAGCGGCCATGGTGTCGATCACCAGGTTGACATTGATACTGTCCCTGGCTGACTACTCACCACTGAGACTTGATAGCCTGCGTAATACGCTGTTCCAGTTCGTCGGTCTGATTCTGCTTAAATCCCTTATGGGTAAAAATAATATTACCTTTGCGATCCAGTAGGTATGAGGTGGGCATGACTTTTACCCCATAGCTTGCTGGTGTTTTACCCTGAGGGTCATAGGCAATTTTAAACTGTGCAGGGTATTTGCTTAAAAAAGCATTGGCTGCAGAGCGCTGGTCATCGAGATTGATAGCGATGATCTGCAAACCTTTGTCGGCGTATTTTTGTTGCATCTCGTTCATAAATGAAAATGACTCACGGCAGGGTTTACACCAGGAGGCCCAGAAATCCACATAAACAATTTTATTCCGGTACTGATCCAGACTGATCTCGCCGTTATCGCTGGCCAGGCTAAAGGCCGGAGCCTGCTGTGCGCTTGCTGCAGTATTACTGCCAACCAGTAGTGCCAGTGTCATCAATAGAAAATGAAAAGTATTGCGCATTAATATCTCCGTAAAAATATGATTAAAAACGTGTGATAGACATATAATTAGCAGGTTCGCGGTATGCATCATGCTGTATTTAAGGGCTATCTGATCACCAATTGTAGTTGTTTTCAGGGTGCCATGACTGACTTAAATCATCTAAATAATTTAAATGAGATGCGTGGGCCCGGGAAATGTGATGTCACTCTCATTTCGACGGTGATTTACAGGATATGGCAGATAAATCAGCAATGGCGTTGTACTCTCTGGCGTGCTTGATGTTAATCCGCCGATTCCCAGCTGGTCGACAGTTCTCTGCACCCGGAAGTGGGTATTGATATAGAAACAATCTTGCCCTGCCGGACGAGCTGGAGAATTCTATGTCATAACTGGCAGCTTACAAACTGGGTGCTGATACGGCGCTGGCAAAAGCCGAAATCAGCTATGTGTGTGGCACCGGTTGGTGTCTGGCCAGTAAGCAGAGCCTGGGCCTTTAATGCGAGTCTGGGTGTAGCGACATGGGGCATGGATTATACGCATCGGGTTGAAACTCTAGCGGACGCCGCCTCGGCGATTCTGCTGGGCATAGGTGTCAGCTACGGACTGACGTAGACCATGGAAGTCAGGCTGGGGCTGGAAACCCGTCCGGCGGAGTTTGCGCTGACCAATCTTGAGCCTGAAAATGATCTGTATCTGCTGCAGCTCGGTCTGGCCTGTCACTTCTGAATCCCCTTTGAATTAGAGTCAGCGGCCGTTCGTGCTTGCCTGCA
>JBFFND010000385.1:0-2843 GCA_041563375.1 Gammaproteobacteria bacterium
TTCACCCAGCCCCGCACGCGCACGGTTTTTCCCTGCAGGTTCAGCAGCTGGTGCAGGCTGAAATTAACCCAGTCATTTTTATAGATATTAACTTCAAGTTGTGGCCCCAGCTGCAGGCGGATGCGGCTTTTGCTTTGCGTCACCTCGGTGACCTGTCCCTGCAGGCGATGAAAGCCATCGAGTTTGCCGAGCGTTTGCCGGGTGTGCCTGATCTGGTATTGCGGCAGTTGCCAGATACCCAGTTGCTGCTGTCGTGCGCGCACTTCCTGGCTGCGGTAACAGTCGCTCATGCGCTCATTGGGCGGGGTGGTAAAGGCAATGGCGTGGCCACGGGCAATCAGCTCCGCCTGCAGATTGGTGCCATCGGGCAGGAACACATGGGCCAGTGTGCGGCCGTAGCGGTCCTGTGCCTGTTGCCCATAGGCCAGCTGCACCCGGCGGGATGACTGGTTGAGCAGGGCCTGCAGTGCGTCGCGAGCGGCGTGACCCTGTGCCTTGATGTCGGCGGGAATCGAGTGTTTACGGCTGTGTACTTCCGGGGTGTCGATGCCAATCAGGCGGATCTTGCGGCCACTTTCCAGTTGCAATGTGTCACCGTCATATACATAGTTGACCCGTGCGGTCTGCTCAATGTGCTGCGGCGGGCAGAGAACCGTATCATTGGCGCCCGAGCGGCTGCTGCCTGGGTCGGCGAAGACCTGGGTGGTGACCAGCACATAAAAAAAGGCGCTGCAAAACAGCGCCTTTTTTAGCCGTGCGGTCAATGGAACAGAAGAGTTACTTCTTACCACCGAAACGCTTGCGGAATTTCTCAACCTGACCGGCAGAATCCATAATCTTCTGCTTACCGGTGAAGAAAGGATGACATTGTGAGCACACCTCAACAGACAGCGAATCATTGCTGATGGTTGAGCGAGTTTCAAACGAGTTGCCGCAACTGCAGGTAACCGCGATGTCATGATAATTTGGATGTGTATCTGGCTTCATTTCCGAGCCCTCAAAGCCTTGCTGCCGTAAAGAGCCGCGTATAATACGCGTTTAGATACGCCACGGCAAGGGGTATGGTCGAGATTTTCGTGCTAACATGCGCACAGGCCGCAGCCACTGGATGGCATTGCCATGGCCAGACGTCATGGCGCGGGGTTTCGGTCGCTTATTTAACCACAGTTTGCAGGAGATATCCGATGAAAATGCTGATCAGCATGGTGCTGACCCTGGGTGTAGTGTTGTTTGCCAGCCAGTACATGCTCAAGGGCATGGGCGGGATTCCCGGTTTCGGTGGCACATCCGAGCCCGCCAGTAGCGGCCTGAATAACCTGGGCAATGCGCTGCGCGATGAAGATGTCACGGTGTACCAGTGGACCGATGCACAGGGTGTAACCCATTACGGCAGCACCCCGCCCACCGGGCAGGGCAGCTACCAGGTGAAGCAGATCCAGGCCAATGCCAATCTGATGCAGGCGCACAAGCCGCAAGCAGAAGAGGAAGCAGTCGACACTCAGGGGCCTAAGGTGGCGAAAGTCGGCAGCCTGTACACGCCGGAAGGGGTCAAGGGGATGATGGATGATGCCAGTAAATTACAGGAGCAGTTGAATCAGCGCACAGAGGAACAGGAAAAGATGATGCAGGAGCTGATGCACCCGGCGAGCAAGAAATAAAATCGCCAGTGATTATTAGTCCCGGATCATTGGTCCGGCGCTTTCTCGTTATGGGGCCGCAGCTTATTCTGCGAAGCGGTTAATCAGGTCATTTAAGAACAGATAGCCGCGGGGCGAGGCGGCGTATTGCTCCCCCTGCTGTAGCATCAGCTCGTCGGCAATCGCCTGTTCACACACCGCGCTGATTCGTGCCGCAGGTAAACCGGTGTGCTGTGTAAACTGGCTCAGGCTGAAGCCCTGTTTCAGGCGAAGCGCATTCAGCATAAATTCAAATACAACTTGCGATGCATTCACCACCTCACGGTCGGAGGTTTTTTCCTCTGCAGCCGCCTGCATATAATCCGTCGGCTGGCGTTTTTGCCAGTAGCGGGTAATTTCACCGCTGTCGGCACGGGTCAGCTTGCCGTGGGCGCCGGCACCCAGCGCCAGGTAGTCACCGAACTGCCAGTAATTCAAATTGTGACGGCATTGAAAACCATCCCGCGCATAGGCGGAGACTTCGTACTGGGCATAGCCATGGGACGCCAGCAATGACTGGCCCTGCTGCTGCAGTTGCCAGATCTCTTCATCGTCAGGCACGACCGGTGGCTGGCTGTCAAACAGGGTGTTGGGTTCAATCGTCAGCTGATACCAGGAAATGTGCTGCGGGCCCAGATCAATCGCCTGCTGTAAATCATCGAGCCCCTGTTGCGGCGTCTGTCCCGGCAGGCCGAACATTAAATCCAGGTTAATGTTTTCAAAGCCTGCCTTGCGTGCAACCTCAACTGCACGTCTGGCTTCACCGGCAGTGTGAATGCGCCCCAGTGCCTGCAGTTTTTGATCATCAAAACTCTGCACGCCGATCGACAGGCGATTAATGCCGGCGGCATAAAAGTCATTGAATTTCTGCTGTTCCACGGTGCCCGGATTGGCCTCCATGGTGACTTCCATGGTCGGCAGGTAGTTGAGGTGGGTTTTAATCATGCTGATCAGCTGCTGCATCGCTTCGGCGGAAAACAGGCTGGGTGTGCCGCCGCCGATAAACACCGAAATAATGCGCCGCCCCCAGATCTGTGGCAGCTGCTGTTCAAGGTCGGCGCGCAGTGCCTCGATATACTGCTGTTCCGGCAGGCCCGATGCAAAGGTGTGTGAATTAAAATCACAATAGGGGCATTTTTTTACGCACCAGGGAAGATGTCTCTAGAA
>JBFFND010000386.1:0-2841 GCA_041563375.1 Gammaproteobacteria bacterium
GCAGTCCCACCAGCATCTGTTGAAAATCACTGTCGGCTTTAAGCGGTATCAGCTTCACCCAGTCCTGACCTTCCTGCGCTGGCATATCCTGCAGGGTAAACAGTGTATCCAGTGGTTGCTGGTTATCAAGCAGGTTGACCGGTGAGGACTCCAGCTGCTCATAGGGGCGCACACTCACCTGCTCCAGCTCCGCATCATACATCCAGATTTTGCGGCCATTGGAAACAATGTTCTGTTCATAGGGTTTCGTGTAATCCCAACGGAACTTGCCGGGGCGCTGCATGCGCAACTCACCCGCCGATTGCTGCATCATCTCATTATATTCATTCAACAGGGTTTGTTCAAACTGTGCCGACAGGCTCTGCGTGTTATCGAGAAAACGTTGCAGTTGCTGCGCGGCGGAATTATCCGCCATGGCAAACGGACTCAACGCACAGAGAACAATAAACAGGATGTGTTTTAGCATGCTGGAATAGACCCTTGAGGCGGGTAAAGGTTTAGGCGCCTCTGAATAATTATGTTTACATTTCCGGTGGCGGGGGTGCCAGCACTTCTCGCTGGCCATTGGACTGCATTGAGCTGACCACACCCGCCGCTTCCATTTCTTCCACCATGCGTGCCGCACGATTGTAACCAATTTTCAGACGACGCTGCACATAGGAAATAGATGCCTTGCCCGATTCAGTGACAATCTTCACCGCCTCGTCATACAGTGCATCACTTTCGCCACCGGCTTCTGCTGAAGACATCGACTCACCGGGCAGCTTGATCACATCACTGTTGTCCTGGATAAGATTAGGTATGTAGTTAGGCTTACCCTGCTGTTTCAGGTGAGCCACCACCGCATGCACTTCATGGTCATCCACAAAGGCACCATGCACCCGTTCCGGCATGCTGCTGCCGGCATTCAGATAGAGCATATCACCGTGCCCCAGCAGCTGCTCTGCCCCCATCTGATCGAGGATGGTACGCGAGTCCACCTTGGAAGAGACCTGGAAGGCAATTCGGCTGGGAATATTGGACTTGATCAGGCCGGTGATCACATCCACCGACGGCCGCTGTGTTGCCAGGATCAGATGGATACCCGAGGCGCGGGCTTTCTGTGCGAGGCGCGCAATCAACTCCTCGATCTTCTTGCCCACCACCATAATCAGGTCGGCGAACTCATCCACCACCACCACGATAAACGGAATCGGTTTCAGGTCGGCTGGTTCCTCATCGGGCATCAGCTCGTCTTTGACAAACAGCGGATCCTTAATCGGCGTGCCGGCGTCAATCGCTTCACTCACCTTGCGGTTATAGCCGGTGATATTGCGCACCCCAAGCGAGGCCATCAGTTTATAGCGACGCTCCATTTCGCCCACTGCCCAGCGCAAGGCGTTGGCCGCTTCGCTCATATCGGTCACCACCGGGGTCAGCAGGTGTGGAATGTCGTCGTAGACATTCAGTTCGAGCATTTTCGGGTCGATCAGAATTAACCGCACATGCTCCGGCGTGCTCTTGTAGAGCAGGCTCATTAACATGGCGTTGATACCCACCGACTTACCGGAACCGGTGGTGCCCGCCACCAGCAGGTGCGGCATCTTCGCCAGGTCCGCCACCACCGGGTGCCCGGAGATATCCTTACCCAGCGCCATGGTGAGTGAGGACGAGGATTTGTCATAGGCCTTGGACATCAGGATTTCGCCCAGTGCCACCACTTCCCGTTGCTCGTTGGGAATTTCCAGCCCGACCACGGTTTTACCCGGAATCACTTCCACCACCCGCACCGAAACCAGCGACAGCGAACGTGCCAGATCCTTGGACAGTGCGGTGATCTTGCTCGCCTTGATGCCCGGCGCCGGCTGCAGTTCAAAGCGGGTAATCACCGGCCCGGGATGCACTGCCACCACTTCAACATCGATATTGAAGTCTTTCAGTTTAATCTCGACCAGGCGCGACAGTGCTTCCAGTGCCTCGGTGGACAAGCCCTTACCGGAAACCACCGCCTCATCCAGCAGGCGCAGCGGCGGCAGCTCCGCGTCACCGGCACTGTCATCAAACAGCGAAATCTGGCTTTCACGGCTGTGGCGCTCGCTGATTTCAACCTTTTTAATCACCGGCTCGATACGTACTGGCTGCTTGCGCTCTTCCTTTTTCTTGCTGTCGGCCTTGACTGCCTTTTCACGGTTCTGTCGGGCGACTTCGCCTTCGCGGCGTTCCTCACGGCTTTCCAGGAACTGGTGAACCCGCTGGCTCAGCCAGTCATAGCTGCGCAACATCAGGTCACCGATATAATCCATCACCCCCAGCCAGGACAGGCCACTGAACAGGGTGATGCCCGCCAGCAGAATCGAAAACAGCAACAGGGTCGAGCCCAGCACACCGAAGCGTGCCGCCAGTCCATCCCCCAGCCAGCGACCCAGTATGCCGCCACCATCCAGCGGCAGGCTGTTTTCAGGAATCACAAAGTGCAGGCTGACCAGCGCACAGCCGGTGGCCAGGGTCATCAGAAAGCCGGCCCAGCGCACCCCCAGCACACGAAAATCGATTTCACCGTCGGCTTTGCGACCGCGCAGCACCAGCCAGCCGCTGTAGGCAATAATCACCGGGAACAGGTAACTGAGGTAACCGAACAGCAGGTAAAACACATCGGACAGCCAGGCGCCGACCGTGCCTGCCAGGTTATTGATCTGCATCGCCGGGCCGGTGTAGGACCAGCCGGGGTCCTTGATATCGTGACTGACCAGCGCAGTGAGCATAAACAGGGCGATGGCCAGCAGAACAAACAGCGCCGCCTCACGTAAGCCGCGACTGATATGAATGGTTAACCCGGAGAGTGGTTTTTCTTCTTTTGTTCGA
>JBFFND010000387.1:0-2833 GCA_041563375.1 Gammaproteobacteria bacterium
AGCCGGTTAAACCCATCACGCATTTTTTCTCACAAACCGATTCACAGATCGATAGCCGGATCGATTCCCGGATTGATTTCCGGGCAGAGTCACAGGCAAGTTAATAGATGCAACATAAAATTATTAAGCGCCTGCAAGGTGATATTTCCAACGAACTTAAACAGTCAACACTGCACCCGGTGTTACAGCGGGTGCTGAGTCATCGACGCATTGCCGCACCCCAGCAGATCGATTATTCGCTTAAACGCCTGCTGGGTTTTGACCAGTTAAAAGGTGTCGATGCAGCGCTTGAATTGCTGGTGCAGGCCGTCACCAGCCAGCAGTCTATTTTAATTGTCGGTGACTTTGATGCCGATGGCGCAACCAGCACCGCGGTGTGTTATCGCGCACTGCGAATGATGGGGCATCAACCGGTGTCTTTCCTGGTACCCAACCGGTTTGACTACGGTTATGGCCTGAGCCCTGAACTGGTGGCGGTGGCCTGTGAAAATCCGCCGGATTTGCTGATTACCGTGGACAATGGCATATCCAGCATCGACGGAGTGGCGGCCGCTAAAGCCGCCGGTATGAAAGTGCTGGTCACCGACCATCATCTGGCCGGTGCTGAATTACCCGCGGCGGATGCGATTGTGAACCCGAATCAGCCGGGCTGTGAATTCCCCAGTAAAAACCTCGCCGGTGTCGGCGTGATTTTCTATGTGATGCTGGCACTGCGCGCCCGTTTGCGTGAGCTGGATTATTTTAACCCGCAGCGCCCCGAACCCAACCTGGCGGAACTGCTGGATCTGGTGGCGCTGGGTACCGTGGCGGATGTGGTGCCACTGGATGAAAACAACCGTATTCTGGTGTCCCAGGGCTTAAAACGCATGCGTGCCGGCAAAGCCTGTGTGGGCATCCAGCAGATTCTGCGCATTGCCGGGCGCGAGATGCACAATATTGTCTCCAGCGACCTGGGCTTCGCCATAGGCCCGCGACTCAATGCCGCGGGGCGACTGGAAGACATGTCGCTGGGCATAGAATGCCTGATTACCGATGATGCCAACCGTGCGGCGATGATTGCCGAACAGCTGGACCAGCTGAATAAAGACCGGCGCAATATCGAACAGGGTATGCAGAAACAGGCCATGCAAAGTCTGCAACACCTGGAAGCTTCGATCAGTCAGGCGCACCTGCCCAGTGGCATCAGCCTGTATAATGCCGACTGGCACCAGGGGGTGATTGGCATACTGGCGTCGCGCATCAAGGAAAAATTCAATCGCCCGGTGATTGTGTTTGCCAATGACAACGATACGGTGATTAAAGGTTCGGCGCGCTCCATCAAGGGTCTGCATATTCGCGATCTGCTGGAAAGGATTTCCAGCCAGCACCCGGGAATGATAATCAAGTTTGGCGGCCACGCCATGGCGGCGGGGCTGAGCATTAAAAAACAGGACTACCCGAGCTTCGATAAAATTTTTAACCGCATGGTCGAGCAACAGGCGGACCCGGATATTCTACAGGGCGTGATAGAATCCGATGGCGAGCTGGGTGGTGCGGAATTCAACCTCAAAGTGGCGCAGGCGATTCGTGATGCCGGTCCATGGGGGCAGGGCTTTATGGAACCGATTTTCGATGGCCAGTTTGAAGTGCTCGACTGGCGCGTGGTGGGTGAGAAGCATTTAAAAATGGAATTGCAGGCGAGGGATGCAGATAAGAGTATCTCCGCGATTGCGTTCAATGCCCCGCTGGAACGTATACGGGAAAGTAACGGTTTTATTCATGCCGCCTACCGACTGGATGTGAATGAATTTCGCCAGCGTAAAAGCGCGCAGCTGATTGTTGAATATTTTCAGCCGTTATCGGCCACAGCGGATAACCGGCAACATTAATGCGCGCGTTCCCACGCAGGAGCATGGGAACGAGAATAATCTTTAGAGTAGTTTTGAATTAGAATAACCAGAACAGGAAAAAGTACAATGGCGTTAATGCCGTATGGGTTGCTAAAACAGATACTGTTTCGCTTTAATGCAGAAACCGCCCACGAATTATCCCTTAAGGGGCTTAAGCTACTGCACAAATTCGGCCTGATTAAATGGTTGTTTGGTAAAGCACGTTTAAAACCGGTGACAGTGATGGGTATTAATTTTCCCAACCGCGTCGGCCTGGCTGCCGGGCTGGATAAAAACGGTGAATATTTTCAGGCGCTATCAGAATGCGGTTTTGGTTTTGTTGAAATCGGTACGGTCACGCCAAAACCCCAGCCGGGCAATGACAAGCCCCGCCTGTTCCGGATTAAAGAAGCGGCGGCGATTATCAATCGCATGGGTTTTAATAACCAGGGCGTGGATTACCTGCTGGAAAATGTTAAACAGTCCGGGTTTAAAGGCGTGCTGGGTATTAATATCGGCAAAAACAAGGACACACCTGAGGAGCGTGCAGTCGAGGACTATCTAATCTGCCTGCAAAAAGTTTATCAACACGCCGATTATGTGACGATCAATATTTCCTCACCCAATACGCCGGGTCTGCGTGACCTGCAGTTTGGTGATAGCCTGAATAACCTGTTGCGCGATCTGAAATTCAAACAGCAGGAACTCACACGACAGCAGGATCGCTATGTACCGATTGTGGTCAAGGTGGCACCGGATATGGACGATGAGGCGGTGGAAAAACTGGCGCAGACATTTAAAGACTACGCGATTGACGGGGTGATTGTCAGTAATACCACGCTGTCACGTCAGGGCGTGGAAGGTCTGGCCCATGCGGATGAGGCGGGTGGTTTAAGTGGTGTGCCGTTAAAAGAAAAAGCCGACCATGTGCTTCAGGTCATGGCCGCGCATCTCGGCGGGCAGAT
>JBFFND010000388.1:0-2818 GCA_041563375.1 Gammaproteobacteria bacterium
CTCATCACTCAAACCACAGTCAAGTGAATCAGTCTTTTTAACCTATTAAAAGAATAACATATAGCATTGTTTTATAAAGAAATTATATTTTCATGACCTAACTCACAATAACTAGAACTGGTTCGCTTTTTTGAGGCGCACCTTGACTTAGTATCTATCAATAATCGTGCAAATTGGCCCCGGTTTGAGCATCATCCCGTATTTCCACCAAATTGATTAAATGGAAATTACCTGAGATTTGGTTATCTTACAAAGTTTGCTGCCTCTATCTGCAGGCTGCCAGGCTAGAATAATCGACTAGATCATTAAACTGGTGTAATCAACTTGCGTAATCAATAACTGGCCAAGATAATGTAATGTAATGAACAGGAGATTTACGTGCAACAAACAAGTATTACAGAGCATATATCCTCTTTGTCCCTGATCGCTCGCTCCTTTATCATATCGCTTGTCATAGTTACCGCGGGGGTCAGCTCCACCAGTGCGGGCACCCTGGAACGCGAGCAGGCCCGGCGCATCCATGACCGACTCACAGGTTTGCCACCATCCAATAGCGTTCTAGATCAAATGGAAAGCCTTATTCTATCTGGCGATGCAGAAGGCGCGGCACACCTTGCCATGCAGAATCCTGCCTTTTATAACATTACGCTAAAAAATTACGCAGCCCCATGGACCAACGAAGAACAATCCGTTTTTGTCCCCCTGAACGATTATACCGCCACCGTCATCGGCATTATTCGAGACGATCTGGACTTCCGCCAGGTGCTCCATGGCAACATTATCTATACCGGCAATGCCAGCGGCATCGCAGCTTATTCAAACAACAGTAATGACCACTATGAACAGCTGGAACAGCTAGGCCCTGTACTTGGCGACCTTTCCGACGAAACCATTCTCGAGCGCAGAACACAGACTGAAGTCAATGGCCTGCCCAGTAATGCAACGGCCGGTGTAATAACAACTCGTGCGGCCGCAAAAGCATTTTTCAAAGATGGCACTAACCGCGCCATGTTCCGCTTTACCCTGATGAATCACCTGTGTACCGACCTGGAGCCGCTGAAAGATGTCAGCCGTGTCCCCGATCGCGTCCGGCAGGATGTATCTCGCAGTCCCGGTGGCGATAGCCGTATCTATATGTTCAGCTGTGTAGGTTGTCACGCAGGCATGGATGGTATGGCTGGCGCATACGCCTATTACGATTACAACAATAACACCGAAGCCCTTGAATACACCCAGGGAGTAGTAACCGGTAAACACCTGATAAATGCCAATAATTTCAAATATGGCTATGCCACGACCGATGACAGCTGGATTAACTACTGGCGCAACGGCCAGAACAAACTGCTCAACTGGAGCAGCCAGCCAATGACAGGCGTACAAATCGATACCCGTGACCACAGCTTCGGTAATGGCGCAAAAAGCCTCGGCGTTGAGCTCTCAAACAGCGAAGCCTTTGCCAGCTGCCAGGTCAAAAAAGCATTTCGGGCAATTTGCCTGCATGATCCCGATGATTATGCCGCAGACAGAATCGCAGTCGACAACATCACCACCAGCTTCATGAGCGATGGATACAACATGAAAAACGTGTTTGCCAGTGTTGCAGACTACTGCAAGGAACCACAGTAAGCCAACTGGCGCTTCTGTCCTTTGCTGATGAATTTTTTGGAGACGTAATAGCATGATACAAGAGCAACGCGTTAGATTAGATGCTCACGGGAGCAGCAGGTCGCTGATACAGGCGCTGACTCGCCTGGTTTCACTATCTGTACTGGTTTCAGGTCTGCTGGCATGTGGTAACAACACCGAAGTAGAAACCATTCCTGTTAATGATGGCCAGGACCAGGAAATCTACAACGGCCCCGCCCCCAAGACCAGTGAAGTGATTGATTTTAAAAGCGAATTCTGGGACCAGTTATCCGCGCTAGATCGCTGCGGCAGCTGCCACACCAACGGTGGTAGCGCCTCTGACTTTGCATTTGTAGACCTGGGCGATGTCAACACTGCATTTTCAGAAGCGACTTCCACCAACAACCAGGGACAGTTAATTGTAGACCGTAACGACCCTGCTAATTCACGAGTCGTAACCCGAGTTGCCGAAGGACATAATTGCTGGGTTGACTCCGATGACGTCTGCGCGACTATTATCGAAGGCTATATTAATAACTGGGTTGGCAGCACAGAATCCAGCGGTGGCCGAACCATTGAACTTACCGCTCCCGCACTATTTGATCCAGGCGACAGCCGCAATTTCCCTGAGACAGCACAAACCAATGACCCGGACAGCTTCGAGTTAACCGTGTACCCGCTGCTCACAGCACACTGCGCAAACTGCCACTCCGACACCTCAGCAACCCCGCAATCACCTTTTTTTGCCAGTGCTGACGTAGACTCGGCCTATGAAGCTGCCAAATCCAAAATTGATCTGGACAACCCTTCTAATTCGCGCTTTATTTCACGCCTGGTAGAGTTACATAACTGCTGGACCGCAGACTGCAACAGCGATGCGGCTGACATGCAGGCGGCCATTGAACAGTTTGCTGGCGCTATTAGCCTGACCGAAATCGACCCCGCACTGGTGACCAGTAAAGCCATGACACTGACTTCGGCGATCCTCGCCAGTGGTGGCAGTCGTTATGAAGATAACCAGATCGCGCTGTGGGAATTCAAAACCGGTGCTGGTTCTACCGCGTTTGATACCAGTGGTATCGAACCGGCGATGGACCTGACATTCAGTGGCCCGGTCGACTGGGTACTTGGCTATGGCCTCGACTTTACGGAAGGCGCCAAGGCACAGGCCTCGACCACCACGAGCAAGAAG
>JBFFND010000389.1:0-2817 GCA_041563375.1 Gammaproteobacteria bacterium
AGACAACTGGAAGAAAAACAGACATAAAAATAATACTATTCGCTTTTGCAAAATAATCGCCAATATTTGTTATCAGTACAAATTCAGGAATACTGTTAGCTTCAGTGAATCCTGACTCAGATATTCTTAATTAAGTAAGCGCTGGATGTCATTAAAGATTGCCAGACTCATCAGCAAAAACAGCAAGGTGATGCCAATCTGCTGTCCCAGCTGTTCAACACGTGGTGATACCGGGGAGCCTTTTATCAGCTCAACCAGGTAATACATTAAATGACCGCCATCCAGCATAGGCACGGGTAACAGATTGAGCACACCCAGGCTGACAGAAATCATCGCCAGAAATTTTATATAAATCAGGAAGCCGATGCTTGCGGTAATGCCCGCGTACTGTGCAATGGTAATAGGGCCGGAAATATTCTCCAGCGCCGCCTGACCCACCAGCATTTTACCCAGCACCTTGAGGGTCAGCACTGAGAAGGTCCAGGTTTCCACCGTTGCACGCTGCATGGCTTCGAACACTCCGTATTCAATGCGTACTCTTGATTGATCCAGCAGCTGCTGAGACACTTCGGGATAGGCACCCATGAAACCAATCAGCTGGTCGTCACGCTCTCGCGACTCTGGTTGCAGGCTGACTTCATGGTTATCACCCTGACGACTGATAGTGAGTTGCAGTGTTTTATTCGCACTGGACTGAATAACGTCCACCACCTGCTGCCAGTCACTGACTGGTTGCTGGTCAATACTTAATATCCGGTCACCCGCCTTTAAACCGGCTCGCTCCGCTGGTGCTGCTTCACTCACACCACCGATCACCGCAGGAAAATCCGGGCGCCACACATCAAAACCCAGTAATTCCACTACATCACTTTTTTCATTGAGTATGTGACGATCACCAATCGAGATCAGGCGTTGTGTCTGGTACAGATCGGAACTGCGCACATCAAGCACAATATCACCGCCGTCCAGCCCATGTTCAATCAGCGCCATGCGAAACTCGTTCCATGTGCGTACCGGCTGCCCGGCGACTGCGACGATTTCATCGCCCGCTTCAAAACCGGCGATCGCCGCAGCTGACTGTGCAACCGGCTCGGCGATCATGGGTTTAATGCCATCTTCGCCATTTACGAAAAAAATAAAGTATAGAAAAATCGCCAGGATAAAATTAAACACGGGACCGGCTGCCACAATTGCAAAACGACTGGCCAGTGGCTGGGTATTGAATGCACGATGGCGGATTGACTCATCTACCGGACCTTCACGTTCATCCAGCATTTTCACATAGCCACCGAGTGGTATCGCTGCTACAGCAAACTCGATCAGATCTTCGCCCTTCTGAACTTTTCTGACATATAAAGGCTTACCAAAACCGATAGAAAAACGCAGCACTTTTACTTTGAGCAAGCGCGCAACCCAGTAGTGGCCAAACTCGTGAAACGCCACCAGCACACCAATCGCGATAATAAAGAACAGAAGATTGTGCAATAAGCCACCTGAGCCCATCATTTGTTCTCCAGTCGGTTTACCCAGTCAAGCGCAATGGTACGTGCGTCAGTATCTGCCTGTAACACCGTGTGTAAGTCGTTAGCTTCGATATGCGTTGCCTGTTGCAATGTCAGTTCGATCACCTTGGCGATATGGATAAAGCGCAGCCGTTTGTTGAGAAACGCCTCGACCGCTATTTCATTGGCTGCATTCAGTGCGGTGGTGGCGGTGCCGCCGATGCGCAGTGATTCATAGGCCATGGCCAGGCAGGGAAAACGCTCAAAATCCGGTTTTTCAAAGTCCAGTCTTGCGACTTGAAAAATATCCAAAGGTTCCACCCCCGACTCAATACGTTCCGGCCATGCCATGGCATGGGCAATGGGGGTACGCATATCCGGATTACCCAGCTGCGCCAGCACAGAACCGTCATTATAACTGACCATTGAGTGAATCACGCTCTGTGGGTGAACCACCACCTCGACCATGGATGCCTGGGTGGCAAACAGCCAGCAGGCTTCAATCACTTCCAGTCCCTTGTTCATCATGGTGGCAGAATCAACCGAAATTTTCTGCCCCATAACCCAGTTCGGGTGAGCCACTGCCTCTTCAGGCGTAACATCATGCAGACTATTGAGTTCACGCTTGCGAAACGGGCCGCCACTGGCCGTCAACAGTATTTTATTGACTCCAGCGGCTTGCAGGCCATGGGGCAGCGATTCCGGCATGCATTGAAAAATAGCGTTGTGCTCGGAATCAATCGGTAGCAAGGTGGCACCGTGCTGTTTAACTTCCTTCATAAACAGATCACCGGACATCACCAGCGCTTCCTTGTTCGCCAGCAAAATGCGTTTACCGGCACGGGCAGCCGCCAATGCAGGCATCAACCCGGCCGCGCCGACAATCGCCGCCATCACCTGATCAACCTGATCCAGCTGCGCCACATGGGATAATGCATCAACCCCGCTTAAAACCTGTGTTTCTATACGCTGCTTTGTCAGTTGTTCGGATAAACGCCGGGCTGCCTGCTCATCGACCAGTACTGCGTATTCAGGCTTGAATTCAACACACTGATCGAACAATGTCTGGTCTGACTGATGTGCAGTTAAGGCCACCACATGATAACGCTGTGGATGACGACGAATCACATCCAGTGTATTAACACCGATGGTGCCGGTTGAGCCCAGTACACAGATCCCCTGACTAGCCATTGAAGATCACCATGGCTAATAACAGCGCCAGAAATGGTGCAGACGACATCAGACTGTCAATACGGTCAAGTATGCCACCGTGACCAGGCAGTATGGATCCGGTATCTTTTAAACCCTGCTCACG
>JBFFND010000390.1:0-2809 GCA_041563375.1 Gammaproteobacteria bacterium
CTTTTTCAGTTTTTCCTGTACTTTGGGTGCAACCTCGCTGATGTGCGGGTTGTCCACCATGCCGAGTACCGCTATGGGGTCCATAAAACCGACATTGACCTTGCCGCCGTCTTCTTCGCGCAGCAGCACATTGCAGGGTAGCAGCAGGCCGATGTCCGGCTCGGCTTCAATCGCTTCTTTTGCAAGCAGCGGGTTACAGGCGCCAAGAATTTTATAACCGCTGCGGTCATGGTCCAGCTTGGCCTTCATGACTTTCTGCACGTCGATTTCAGTGAGTACACCAAAGCCTTCCGCCATCAGTGCTTCGCGGACTTTTGCTTCTGCTTCTTCCATTGTGGCATCAATGCTTACATTAAATCCGTACATGGCTGTCTCCCGTTGGTTGTCTGTTGTTTAAATAAAAAAAGGGGGCGGCAAATATTAGCACACTCTTATCGCCTGGCGCAGCCACATCGACCGGTCTGTGTCGATTCGGTCGAATAACCTGGTGTATAACCAGGGGCTACTGCTCTGATCAGATGTCCGCCAGTTGCCAGACATCAAATGCCGGCTCTTCATAGGGGTGGGCCAGCTTCATCGCGGCGATAACCGCGTGTATATGATGATCTTCCACCACCAGTTCGACCTTGTATTCTTCGACCTGCTGCAGTCGATTGATCTCGCCGATATGTGGATGGCTATTTGCCAGCGGACGGAACTGGCCCTGACCCAGCGACTGCCAGCAGCACTGGTCGTAGTTGCCGATTTTACCGGCACCCACATCGAACATGGCCTGCTTGACCTGCTCAAGGTGATCCTGTGGAATGAATACGCAGAGTTTATACATAATGTGGCTTATCCTGACATAATTCCTGACAATTAGGAATGATATAGGCGGGGCGATTCATGTAAAATATCTGCAGTTTTCAGGAAGCCTCTTATTAACACGGCGCTTTCATATACTATTTGCAACACAATCAACCTCAGGATTAATTTATGAGTGATGACGGTATTCAACTATCACCCGCCCTTATGCAGGATTTGCGTGACGCTTTATTGAAGCAGGATTCTCGCACCAGTGACGATGTGCTGGCGATGCAGTACCTGGTTGCCGCAGCGGGCATGATGCTCTCCGATTTTAACAACCCGCAGATGAACAAGACCAATGCACTGAACGATCTGGCCGGCTTTATGAAACACGTGTTTGACTATATGGAAGCACAGAAACCGCAGATGCCGCCACAGCAGGATGCATTTGGTGTGTGGAAACCGAAATAGCTGCGTCAGTCGTATCATAAGCTGCCCATCGTTTCGGCTATGGGTAAAAGTCCCCCCCAGTGAGATACTCATGATTCAGGGTATTTCAGTATGACAGAGCGATCCATCATGCAGGCCGACGAGGGTGATTTATTTACCCGCGCCAGGGTCTGCTTACAGGTATCCGAGCCTGCAGAAAAAGTAACGCTTACCCAGGCGCTGTTTGCCGACTGGAAGGCACAGCGTGTGACGCTGGACCGAGCTATTCAGCCTCTGCCGATTGGAGATGCGGGCCGACCGCAAAAGCCTGAACTGGTAGCCCCAAGAGATGTGCCCCGGCGCAGTATGCACACAGAGCAGGGGCGTATTATTCTTTGCCATGCACTGGCGCATATCGAATTTAATGCAATTAACCTGGCACTGGATGCTGTCTATCGCTTTACCGATATGCCGGTGGACTATTACAGTGACTGGCTCAGGGTCGCTGCCGAAGAAGCCTACCATTACAGTCTGCTTGAATCCTATCTGCATAAACGCCACAGTGGTTACGGCGACTATGCTGCGCATAATGGCCTGTGGGAAATGGCGCAGCTCACCGCGCACGATGCTCTGGTTCGCATGGCGCTGGTGCCCCGAGTGCTGGAAGCGCGGGGGCTGGATGTGACGCCGGGTATACTGGATAAGCTGCAGCAGAGCAATGACCAGGAATTTATCGAGCACCTGAAAATTATCCAGCGGGATGAAATTGGTCATGTGGCGATCGGCAGTCACTGGTTTAAATACCTGTGCGAACAGCGCGGCCTGGATTACCGCGAAACCTTCAAGCAGTTAATTCAGGATTATATGAAAGGCACGTTGCGTGGTCCGTTTGATGAAGTGGCGCGGCGGCAGGCCGGTTTCAGTGCGGAAGAGATTGCGGATCTGAATGCGCTGGAATTATCATAGCCGAGAGATATTGAAACGGCTGATATGTCTTTACTTGTGTAACTTACTAACCGATTAATTTACCAGCAGGTTTTCTACGATGAAACGGGTTTTGCAAATAATCGCCACTCTGCTGCTAACACTTGTTATGCAGGCGGGCCATGCAGCGGCTGAGGAAGGCCTGATACTGTACTACGATGAGTATGAGTCAGGCGCCGGTGGCCAGCGCATGCGTTATCTGATCAATGATGATTTTCTACGCATTGACAACGGCCATATCGACAGTGATTTTATTCTTATGGACCGGGCTAAACAAACCATCTATAACGTCAATCATGAAGATCGCACCATTCTGAAAATCACCAGTAAACCCTGGCAAAGCCCGGATTTTGACTTTATGGTGAAAGTGCGTGAGGCGATACAGCCCGATGCGCCCCAGGTAATGGGGCAGCCTGTTTACAGCTACGAGGTGTTTGCCGAGGATGAAGTCTGTACCCGGGTACTGCTGATTAAGGACCGTTATATGAAGCAGATGGCGGTGATGCATGAATACCAGACGATTATGTCGGGGCAGCAGGTTTCTACCCTGGCAAACACACCGCAGGAGTTGCATACCAACTGTTTTCTGCTGGATCAGGTATACCATAAA
>JBFFND010000391.1:0-2801 GCA_041563375.1 Gammaproteobacteria bacterium
ATGCGTGTATCCACCCGACCACTGGGTGGTGGTGGCACAAGGTACATCAAAACACTGCTGGCAAAATCCTGTTTTACAGCTGCCGGCAGTTCAAGCCCTGGCATATCCAGATTAAAGCGCTGCACATCCAGCCCCAATGCTGCGCAGTCATCCTGCGAAGCCTGAGTCGCTACATAGCATTTCACGGTTTGATTTTTCTGCTGCAGGCGCTGCGCAATGCGTTTGCCGATATAGCCACAGCCGATAATATTGAATATATATGTATGCATTGGCTTTAAATTACCCTGAATTGTTTTTTGCCACCAGCCATACTGACTGAATTACAGATACTATGCGTGGGAGCTGTATTTAACAAGCCAGCCCAAACACTACACGCAAGTTAGTGATACTTTCTAAAAGCAGACCAAAAGAAAACGCGAATAAACGCAAATTAATGGATTTTTGTATGACGCAGCAGGTAGGTTGGGGGGAGGGTGACGCTGGAATCCCCAACCTACAGACTGACGAACACTGGAATTATATAGCGTAAATTCGCGTTCATTGGCGTTGTTCGCGTTTTCTTTTCAAAGTGACGAATGACTAGCGACGAAGGACTAACGACTCTCTGTTTTGTCTCTCGCGAAATACCGTACATCCTGTACATAAAAAAGCCCCGACTGTGCGGGGCTTTTATCAGCTGATCACACCGCCAATGCGGTGAGCAACTACCTAGAAATTGCTATCGCAATGTTCAACACGGGCGTCATAATAACGCTCACAGGTGTAGGCATCACCGCCACGGGCATAACACTGACCGCGTTGCTTATAAGCGTATTCACGACAGGCTGACCAGGAATTGCTTAACTGCAACATGCGCTGGTTGTGTTGCTGTTCCTGATTACGTTTGGCTGCCCAGGGGTTGTTATTCAGTTTCTGGAATGCGCCAGAGTCATTTGCTGAAAACTTGCTGCTCATTTCAGCTTTCAGCTTGTTCTCTTCCCACTCGGTCAGCCCATGCTGATTCTGGTCTTTACCGGAAAATACGGCACGCTCGGAGGCCGTTACCATATTGAATGGAAGAATAATTAATAAAGCGAGTGCCCATGCACCAGAAATATGTGTAAGTTTCATCATTGAACCTGTTTAAATTAATCGTTAATTTTTCACATTTCCACATCTAATATCGTGCGGATATTTCTCGCGCTGAGGCGGCAGGGAAATGTACTCATCAGGAGGACCCTGATACGCTTTAATCATTTGCCGCAGACACTGTGTGATAATGAGATTGATCATTGTAGGCCTGCGGGTGACAGCGAAACCCGGGGTCTGCTGTGCACGGGCGCTAATTTAGCAATTCATAATATGCTTAGCAACTACTTTTCGTCGGAAGTGACTGTTTTGTTTAAAATTTCACTCGAACGGGTGAAAATCAGGTGGGCATAATCTCTTCAAATGACTCCAGCAGCGGGTAGTGGTGATGCTGTTTCAGCTCGCCCCGGCTGTCAGGCTGTTTAATCGCCAGCAGATGGCCAATGCCAAATTCACGGGCCGCATCCAGCACGGAAAAGTTATCATCGATAAACAGCGTGGACGGCTTATCAAACGGCTCCAGTTGTTCCAGCCCCTGCCAGAACGCCTGCTCTTCCTTGGCATGATGCAGCTGGTGCGAGGTCACCACGCGGTGGAAAAAGCGATCCAGCCCGGTTTTATGCATCTTGATCTGGATACTCACCGGGTGCGCGTTGGTCACCAGGGACACCTGTTTACCATGCATGTGCAGCGCTTCCAGAAACTCTTCCACATGGGGGCGCACCGCAATCTTGTCGCTCACCTGTTGTTTTAGCGCGGCGATATCCAGCTCCAGCTCGTGTGTCCAGTAATCCACGCAATACCAGTTAAGACGGCCATAAACATCGGCGTATTTCCTGTCGAGAATTTTCTGCGTGGCCTCCCGCGACAGCTGATGATGTTCTGCATAGCATTGCGGCACATACTCCAGCCAGAAGTGGTTATCGAAGTACAGATCCAGCAAGGTGCCGTCCAGATCCAGAAACACATTTTCAATTTGTGACCAGTCAAGCATAGGAATTCCGCCCTGGGGCTTTTACAATAGTGTCTAAAAAAAGAGCATGATGAACAAAAAACCACAAATTCTCAAGCGCACCCTGCTCAGCCAGAGCAAGCTGTTTGGCATAGAACAGGTCTCACTGCAGTTCAGTAATGGCGAATCGAGGGAATATGAACGCATTATTTCCCCCGGAGCCGGTGCGGTAATGATCATACCAGTCGTTGATGCGGAGCATGTGATGATGATCCGTGAGTACGCTGTCGGCACAGACCGCTACGAACTGCTGTTTCCCAAAGGCAAGATCGATCCGGGTGAAGACATCTACAGCGCGGCCAGCCGCGAGTGCATGGAAGAAATCGGCTACCGCCCTGAACAGCTGAGCCACATTGGCTCCATGACCATTGCTCCCGGCTACCTCGGCTTTACCACCCACACCCTGTTAGCTGAAGATCTGGTAGCAGAACGCATTGAGGGCGACGAACCGGAACCGTTGCAGACGGTTATCTGCAATATCAATGACATTGAACAGCTGATGCAACATGACAATCTCAGCGAAGCACGCAGTATCGCCGCACTGTACCAGGTTCGTGATATATTGAAGCAACGCAAAACCAGCTCCGTCACACGATAATCACCGCATGAAAAATACTCCGCCCCTCAATCTCGAATACCTGTGCCAGAATGTGCTGGTTATTGCACGACTTGCCGCACGGGAAATTCTGCGTATTTACCAGTCCGACTTCGCGGTGGAAAA
>JBFFND010000392.1:0-2799 GCA_041563375.1 Gammaproteobacteria bacterium
GGCACCGGCTTCCTGTAACTTGGCGGCGAGTGAAATATTGGCCTGTTCATCAAAGCGTGCACGCAGTTCAATTACAACGGTCACTTCCTTGCCCCGGCGCGCTGCCTTGACCAGTGCATTGACCACCGCAGAGCTGGGGCCAGTGCGATACAGTGTCTGTTTTATTGCCAGTACATTGGGGTCAGCCGAGGCCTGGCGAATAAAATCAACCACCGGCGCAAATGACTGGTAAGGGTGATGCAGCAGTACATCCTGTTTGCGGATTGATTCAAAAATATCCGACTTGAGGGTGATTTTTGCTGGAATGGACGGCACAAATGGTTTGTATTTCAGATCTGGCCGGTTGATCAGGTCGTACACTTCATTGAGTCGATTAACATTCACCGGGCCATCGACCTGATACAGGTCCTGTTCACTCAGCTCGAATTTGTCCAGCAGGTACTTGCTCATGACCTCCGGGCTGTCATGGGCCATTTCCAGCCGAACTGCATCGCCGTAACGGCGAGAACCCAGTTCGCCTTCTACCGCGCGCAGCAGGTCATCGATTTCTTCTTCGTCAACATACAGGTCGCTGTTGCGGGTTACGCGGAACTGGTAACAGCCTTTAACGCTCATGCCGGGGAACAGAGAATCTACATAGGCATGCACCACCGAGGACAGAAAGACAAAATCATTGGGGCCACAATCGCATTCCTCGGCGGGCAGCTGGATAATCCGCGGCAGGGCGCGGGGAACCTGGACGATGGCAAGCCCGCTATTACGACCAAATGCATCCTTACCTTTCAGTGACACAATAAAATGCAGGCTTTTATTGAGAATGCGTGGAAACGGATGCGCCGGGTCCAGTGCCAGCGGGCTGACAATAGGCAGCAGCTCGTCTTCAAAATACTGGCGCAGCCAGTTATCCATGCAGCTACTCCATTCGGTGCGGCGCACAAAGCGAATATTCTCACTCGCCATGTCCTGGTCCAGAATGGTGTTTAGCAGGGTGTACTGTTCATCCACCAGCTCATGGGCGCGGAGGCTGATCAGTTTAAGAATCTGTTGCGGCGAGGTGTTATCCGGCTCATTGTGCAGCGCGCCCAGCTCTACTTTTTGCTGGAGGCCGGAAACACGAATTTCGAAGAACTCATCCATATTGGTGCTGAAAATACACAGAAAGCGCAGGCGCTCAAGCAGTGGAATGCGCACATCACGGGCCTGTTGCAGCACACGGGAGTTAAATTCAAGCAGACTCAGCTGCCGGTTAATGTAGTACTCCGGGTGTTTGAAGTCGATCTGCGAGGGCTTTGGTGATGATGTCTCGGGTTCAGCTGCGTTCATGGGTGGTTACAGTCCGGTTAATTCGAGTTAATTGCCGTGTACATTAGATACTAGACCAGATTCAGCACATTCGCTACAGGTTTATTATGACAATTCTATTGCGTTTCAATGATTTATACACGAAAGCTAATCCAGCAAAGTAGCTTTTTATGGTGTATCCTAAGTAAACCTGATACAGGCAGAATAGACAGTGATACCGCACTAAAGTGCGTATTCGGATAGATGTATTCACGGATTTTTTAGCTAAATGCAGTCCGCTGGCGCCAGGGTACCCCAATCTTGTGTGTGCCATCGCATCTTTGCACCTGAATTGCTGCTATGTTTTCAGTGACAAACAGTGGATGCCGTGTATTTCTCGACAAGAATGCGGATTCTGCAAAATTATAAAAAGATGATTCAGCCTGTTTGTACCCCCGTGTAACAGTGTCTGGCTGATGACATCTTGTGGGTGCAAAATTACCTTCTACCTGGAGTGATGTATGACGTTTGAGTTTTTTACCCGGCTCATTGAGGGGCAGCCCGAGCTGTCGTTACTGCTGTGGATTGCGATCCTGATGCTGGTGATGTATGTGGCACGGCAGCCAGCGCATCACATTATTCTGGTACTGATGCGCAGTATGCGTAATGCGCTGCGTCTGATGGCGCAATCGGTGATGCTGGCTGAAAGGCAGCTGCGTAAGCGTAATCGCGAAGTACTGCTGGCGCAGGGGCGGGAGCACGCGGAACGTTTTATTGAACGTGAGTTCCAGCGGGTTGAAGCGCTGGTGAACCGGGATTTGAGCGGTTATCCAACACTGCAGCGTGATCTGCAGGAGCAGATTACCCGTATTGATGAAAACTATACCCAGTCCGGTGAAGTGCCACCCAAGCCACCGGAATGGTTAAAGGCAGTGGATGCGGTTGCGGCGATTCCCGATAACGGTTCCAGTGTAGTGGGCAAGATCCTGCGCGATATTCACAAGACGCTGCGCAATGCCCTGGATAAAAGCATGCAGGAATACCGTCGTGCCAATCGTGACCGACATAACCTGCTGAAAAAAATGATGCCCTACTGGCGCTCACTCAGCAAAACCTTAACCTCCGTGGAAAAAAAGATCAGCGGGCTGGAGCAGCGCTCAATGATTATTGACGGGCAGATGCAGTCCTATGAGGATATTCGTAAACAGACCGAGTTTGCCGAACGTCTGTTGTCATCTTCCTCCATGACCCAGTTTTTTATTTCCGGCCTGGCACTGGCGCTGGCCTTTGTGGGCATGTACGTCAACTTCCAGCTGGTGGCCCTGCCGATGGAAGAAATGGTGGGTGCATCCAGTTACCTGGGCTCCAGCTCAATTCGCGCCTCCGATGTGGCGGCACTGTTTATCATCAGCGTGGAAGTGATACTCGGGCTGTTCCTGATGGAGTCGGTGGGGATTACCCGTCTGTTCCCAATTATCAATCTGCTGGAAGACCATAAACGAAAAATGATTTTCTGGA
>JBFFND010000393.1:0-2796 GCA_041563375.1 Gammaproteobacteria bacterium
GGATGCGATCAATAGCTCCAGCAAAAGCCTGTTATTGATTATTGATGATTTGCTCGATTTATCCAAGGTTGAGTCAGGCAAGCTGTCGCTGAATATCAAGCCATTCAAAACCTTTGACTGGCTGAACGATATCCATAATGTGGTTGACCCCTTATTCGAGCACCGTGAGACAAACTTCACCACCGACATCGATCCGTCTGTGCCGGCGGTGCTGCAAGGCGATGCCACGCGGTTGTTCCAGATTGCGGTTAACCTGCTGAGCAATGCTGCCAAGTTTACCCAGCAGGGCGAGGTGCGGTTCAGGGTGGGCGGGCATATGCGTGAAGACCAGCAGTACCTGTTCCAGCTTACGGTGAAAGACAGCGGCATCGGCATTGCGGACAGTGAACTGGGCAATATTTTCGATGCCTTCCAGCAGCTGTCTGCCGACCGGGCCAGTAATGAAGGTGTGGGCCTTGGGCTGGCAATCTGTAAACGCCTTGCGCAACTCATGGGTGGTGATATCCGTGTAGAGTCTACCCTGGGCAAGGGCAGCTGTTTTTATTTTGAAGTGCCATTACCCGTGGTCGCGCAGCACCAGGCATTTGAACTGGAACAGGAGGTTCCGGTCGACACACTGCATATACTGCTGGTTGATGATGACAATATAAACCGGCTCGCCGCCACCACACTGCTGACGCAGCGTGGCCATAAAGTGGATGAGGCGGAAGATGGCCGCCAGGCGCTGGAAAAGCTGGCCGCTGCAAAGTTTGATATTATTCTGATGGATATTCATATGCCGGTGATGGATGGCATCGAAGTCACCAGGCACATCCGTGCGAGCAGTGAAAGCTATAAACACATACCCATTATCGGCTTGACCGCCAGTGTTATGAGTGACGAGAAAGCGCGTTACCTGCAGGAAGGCATGAACAAGGTGGTTGAAAAACCGATCAATATCAATCGCCTGCTGGATGGTATCTACAAGCTGGTGAATGATCAGCACAGTCACCGAAATACGGCTTAAAGAAAAGCACGGGAGACAGACCTTTGGTTTTGCATTAAATGCCCTTTAATGTTTTGTGAATTGTAAGGCCTGACCCCTGTGATTTTGTAAGCAGATCATTTTTCACGACACACGCCGGATCCACTTCGTTTGATCCGGTCTACGAAACAGGCCCGCAAAAATTTCCGTAGGGTGGTATCAAGCGAAGCGGATCCACCAGATAACCGGGCTGTGCACGATGATGGTTATTCTTTCGGCTGTAGATAACACAAACACTCAATCAGGCGTTCCACCTGCTGCCTGCCGCAGCCATTGCCCATGCCCATGGGGGCCCGTGTGATTTGCGGATTCTGGTGATTTCCTGGAACTGCTAAGCTTGTCTTGCGACCAATAAGGTATATAAGTGTACCCATGGGCCCGGGGAAAGGGCAGTGACTCCAGTCACACCAGGGAGGGGCACCCTGGAATATATGCATCAATGACTGACGGCAGGTGATTATCGTGCCAATGACACGCAGACAATTTCTTCAATACCTGGCCATTACCGGCTCTACTTCAGGCTGGGCAGTGAGCTCGAGTCATAGCTATGCGTCTTTAGGTTCCGCACAGGATGATAAGGCAAGGCACACCCGTATTATCCCGTCGAGTGGTGAAAGAATACCGGCCATTGGCCTGGGCAGCTGGATTACATTTGGTATTGATATTAACAACACCGAAGTGCTGAACAATCGCATTGCGATCCTGCATGAGTTTTTACAAAAGGGCGGAGGGGTGCTGGATTCTTCACCCATGTATGGAACGGCCGAGGAAGTGATCGGCAAGGGCCTGGAACGGCTTAATAATTATCAGAACTTATTTTCAGCAACTAAAGTCTGGACAAGCGGTAATCGACAGGGTGCCCTGCAAATGGAACAGTCACGTCAGTTATGGGGCGTAGACAGGCTGGACCTGATGCAGGTGCATAACCTGCTTGACTGGCAAACCCATTTACCCAATTTACAGGCAATGAAACAGGCCGGTGATATTCGCTATGTGGGTGTTACCACGTCACATGGGCGGCGGCATAAAGAGCTGGAGCAGATTATGCGCACGCAGGATCTGGATTTTGTGCAGTTCACCTATAATCTGCTGGATCGTGAAGCTGAAAATGTTTTATTGCCGCTGGCCAGGGACAGGGGCATAGCGGTTATTATCAACAGGCCATTTCAGCGCGGCGGCCTGTTCGAGCGTTTTGAAAACTATCCATTACCACCCTGGAGCGTGGAAATAGACTGTGACAACTGGGCACAGTTCTTTTTAAAATTTATCATCTCTCATCCCGCAGTAAGCTGTGCCATACCAGCCACCTCGCAGCTGGAACACCTACGTGAAAATATGGCCGCTGGATATGGCGAGTTGCCCGATAAAACCATGCGACAAAAAATGATTCAGTATATAAAAACGCTTTGAACGCGCTAGATGGGTTAACAGCAAGCCCGGGGCAGATATGACGTGTTTACAACGCCGGTAAGTTTATATAAGTTGAATGAACTGACTGGATCGGTTAGTGTCTATAATCTGGAAATACATGTAGATAAGCAGTATTGCTTACAGAGTAGTCAATGAGAGATTTGATCTGGGTACGCATTTTTATAGCTGGTTTAGCCCTTTTTGGGGAAAGTGCGCTCGCATCCGAAAATAGCTCAACCATCCAGGATACGACCTCTTTTTCCAGCCTTGTGGCAGAAGTATCGAGTCACTTAGCTGACGCAGATACGGATTCGGATAATCACCAGCTTATTGCTGATCTTCAGTTAGTAAATGCTAATCTA
>JBFFND010000394.1:0-2796 GCA_041563375.1 Gammaproteobacteria bacterium
CATCCATCACTGGCATCAGAATATCCAGCAGGATAATGTCAATATGCAGTGTATTAACTGCATCTATTGCCTGTTCGCCGTTTTCCACTTCAACCACATGATAACCGTCACGACCTAGCAGGGCACGCAGCAACAGGCGATTAGTCTGTTCATCATCAACGACCAGAACAGTTCTACCATGTCCTTGTAAATCGCTCAAAACTATCCCATCTGAAACAGTTTATCAAAACTGGCGATATTCAGTATTTCCCTTACTTCGTCATTGAAGCCAACCAGACGCACTGAAGACGACTGTGCATCGGCATGTTCTTTTAACAGCAGCAGCATACCCAGTGCCGAACTGTCGAGATAATCGGTAGCGCTCAGGTCCACCAGGTATTCACCATCCCGCAATGCAACATCTTTATAGGCGTTTCTGAAGTCACTGTGCACACTGAAATCAAACCGATCATTGAGTTTAATAGTGGCTGACTTATTATCATCTGCGACCTGAGAGGTGACACTCATTAGATTTATCCTGTCTATTACCGGGCCACATCAGTGACACCAGGTAGCAATTAATTTTAAACCACTGCAACTCATACAGTGTTAACTGGGGCATATATCGACAGCGACCCTGTCAGCGGGCTGGATGTATAGAAGCAAGAACGCTAAAAGAGTTCTATATCGCCCTCATCCATGCCACTCTGGCTTTCAGTTCTAGAGTGCATGTTCACCGCTTTTTCGGTGACATCCTTGATTTGCTGGTTAAAATCGGCAATCACCCGCTCAATCACATCCACCGTCATTTCGGTGCCCATCTCATCACTCCGTATTGTAGCGATTTTATCACGTGTTGTGTTTACCAGCTCGTCAACCAGACCAATATGGAAACTCAGCTGTTCACACTGTTGACGCGCAATATCTTCAAATTGCAACGAGCGTACTGCGATATTGACACCCTGATCTATCCGTTGTGCAATTTCACTGGCATCCATCAGCTTAGTATCGATATAGGCGTTTTTGTCCTTCATCATAGTCAGCATCTCATTGACACGCCCCTTATGCTGCATGGCCACACTCATATCCTTGCCGGCAATTTCTGCCACCATCGCCTTGGCCTTGGCGATATTGGTTTTTGACTGATCCACCACGCCCTTGATCTTGTTATTCAGATTATTTGAATTTTGCGACAGTGCACGCACTTCACCCGCCACCACAGCAAAGCCTCGCCCGGCTTCTCCAGCACGTGCTGCCTCGATCGCCGCATTCAATGCCAGCAGGTTAGTCTGGTCGGCGATGGTACTGATTTCTGCCAGTAGCTGGTTCACCGCGTCCATCTGCTTTTCAATATCATCCACGGTATACACCATCGACATACCACCACGGCTGACTTCAGTGATATTGTCGACAAAATATTCCAGCACTTCACGGGTTTCATCGATGAAGCCTCGCTGGCTTTCATCTCCCGTGGTATCATGCAGCTCGCTGATAATTTCCCTCACCAGTTGTTCCTGCAGGTTGGATTCATTCGACAGGGTATGGAAGCTGCTGGAAAGGTCCTTCACCGCATCTGCCACAATCGTCTGCATCACACTGACCTTGTCATTAATAACATTGAATTCATTGGACAGGTTCTGGTACTGATTGTGTGCATTATCCAGAATACCATTGCACTGCACCTCTGATCTGCTTTGTTGATTCTGTGCCAGCTGTCTGAGTGTACGGCGATTATCCAGCCACAGCAGCAGCGACGCCAGCAGCCAGGCAATAATCACCACGATAAACTCCTGTATAGAAATCGGCGTATGGGTGAATACTTCTGCATACAGAAATATTGCCATGGAGATAAGCAGTGCTGTGATGATAAATTTCATAATCTGTCCATAATGCCATTATTTACTGCAGTACTGCATAATTTCCTGAGCAATATTTGATAAATTGAGTTCCCTGTCGACAGCCCCCAGTTTGACCGCCGCGCCTGGCATGCCCCAGACCACACAGCTTTGCTCATCCTGTGAAACATTATAGGCACCCTGCTGCTTCATTTCCAACATGCCCTGGGCACCATCCGCACCCATACCGGTAAGCATCACGCCCATTGCATTCGGCCCAACGTTTTGTGCCACAGAACGAAACATCACATCCACACTGGGTTTATGGCGATTCACCGGCGGCCCATCATTCAGGCGGCAGATATAATAATTGGCACCACTGCGTTCCACAATCAGGTGTCGATCACCGGGCGCGATATAGGCATGGCCCGGTAATATCTTGTCACCGTCACGGGGCTCCAGCACATTGATCTGTGCCTGACGATTAACCCGTTCGGTAAAAGCCGCACTGAAGGCTACCGGTATATGCTGCGATATCACAATACCCGGTGCATTCGCCGGCAGCGCCACCAGCACTTCACGGATGGCCTCGGTGCCACCGGTAGACGCACCAATCGCGACAATTTTATCGGTAGTGTGGTAGCGGATGGCATCCTGCTTCTTCAGCACCGCATCGGCACTGAATTTTTTATCCACCTGCAGCGACTTACTGACCTGGCGGTATTCACGTACCCGTGCGCTGGCTGCCATCAGTACCTTTTCAATGATCAGCTCGGCATAATCGCTAAGCGCCTCCTGTACATCCACCTTTGGCTTGGAGATAAAATCCACTGCACCGATTTCCAGTGCTTCCAGGGTCACATCTGCACCGGCTTCGGTCAGCGTGGAGATCATTACCACCGGCATCGGCCGCAGGCGCATCAGGTTTTTCAGGAAGGTAATGCCGTCCATTTTCGGCATTTCCACATCCAGCGTCAGCACG
>JBFFND010000395.1:0-2792 GCA_041563375.1 Gammaproteobacteria bacterium
CTGTCCCGCTCTCGCTCGGTTGACTCCAGTGTATCCACCAGGTAATGAAATGACTGATCCAGTTGCTTCAGCTCATCGGCGCCTTTAGAGGTGTGTTCCGAGAACTTGGATTCACCATCGGCATAGCGTTTTAGAATGCTGGCAAAATGCGTAATCGGCTGGGCAATATTGCGCGCACCGATATTCGCCAGCATCAGGCTGATGCCCAGTGCCAGTCCGGCAAAGAACAGCAGGCCGAAACGGATACGCTGGAACGGTGCGGCAATGGTTTCATTGTCCAGATGCAGTACCAGTATCCAGCTCACCAGCTGGTTGCTGTAGGGATAGAACTCGCGGAAGTAATAGCGGCGATTGTTGTCCTGATTAAGGAACGAGCCAAAGCGATCGGTTTCGATGGTTTGCCACAATTCAGCGGGTAGCTGACTCTGCAAATTGTTTTCCGGCTTGAGCGGCTGGCTGAACTTAATCTCCAGTTCGTCACTGTATAAAATCATGCCATGGCGTTGTGTTTTATCCGGATTCAACTCAGCAATGCTCAGCTGGATATCGCTGGTGCGTGGCAGCGAGCCGAGGATATGATCGATCTGGTCACCTACGGCGCGGGCGGTGAGATAACCGATCACCCGCTCACTGCCCACTGACACCGGTACGATCGCATTCATCAGTGACAGTTCGTAGCCACTGACATAATCGCGGCGGCTCAGCGGCAGGCTGCCATATACCAGTTGATGGGGTGGCAGTTGCCACATCCAGCTGAGGAAGTCGCTGTCCACCAGTTCTTCCTCCGCCAGGGGTAGCTCGGCGATGCCTTCAAAGTCGGCGGGAATCTGTTTGCCGAAGCGCACCTTAACCAGGGTATGCCCGTCGATATCCAGCACGCGCACCGTGTCCAGGCCCGGCACCGAGTGCTGGAAGCCGGCGAGAAAATTATTCAGGTGCTCGGTTTCTTCAAAATAATTGATGTGCAAATCCCCTTCCGCGGCGGTGCGCAGAATGGGTGCAAACTGTTTCATCGCTGGAGAATTGGCCAGAGACAGGATAACCTCTCGTTCATAACTGAGACGAAACTCCAGTTCCTTGGCGATGTTTTCCATGTTCAGGTAAACATCATTGTCGACGCTTTTGCGATACATATGTTCGCTGTAGGCGGTCACGCCAAACACCAGCGCTGACAGTGGCAGTATGGTGGCGAGAGAAACCCAGAGAAAAATGCTGCTTTTTAATCGCATAAAGTAAGATAATGTCGCCCTGTATTTATGAGCACAGAGTATAGCAATGGCTTCCCTGCGAATCAGTGTATTATTTTTAGGCATTCTGTTTGCCGGCATCGGTGGCTGCGGTAAAACCGGCCCGTTATATTTGCCAGCAGATGCGACAACAGAGGCGCCACAGGCTGATGTCCCCGCCTCGCCCGCCACCCGCCCCGACAACAATAACTAGTTAAACCATGGATTATTTCGAATATAAAAATAACCAGCTGTATGCTGAAGATGTCAATTTAACCGAGCTAGCGCGTCAGTATGGTACGCCCGCCTACGTTTATTCCCGTGCCACGCTGGAACGCCACTGGCATGCGTTTGACCAGGCCTTCGGCGATCAACCGCACCTGATCTGCTATGCGGTCAAGGCCAATTCCAATATCGCGATTCTGAATCTGCTGGCTCGACTTGGCTCAGGTTTTGATATTGTTTCGGTGGGCGAGCTGGAACGGGTGCTCAGGGCCGGTGGCGAGGCAAGTCGTGTGGTGTTTTCCGGGGTGGGAAAGAAGCCGCAGGAAATTCGCCGTGCGCTGGAGGCGGGGATTCGCTGCTTCAATGTGGAGTCACAGGCAGAATTGCTGGTAATTAACCAGATTGCCGCCGAGATGGATACCGTTGCGCCTGTATCGCTGCGGGTGAACCCGGATGTGGATGCGCAGACCCATCCCTATATTTCCACCGGCCTGAAAGAAAACAAATTCGGCATAGCCCACCACCAGGCGGTGTCGGTGTATCAGCAGGCAAAGGCGCTGAGCCATATCGAGGTTCGAGGCATCGACTGTCATATCGGCTCACAACTTACCCAGATCACACCCTTTGTGGATGCGCTGAAACGGGTGCTGGCGCTGGTGGATGAGCTGAAAACCCACGGTATTGAATTGCAGCACCTGGATCTCGGCGGTGGCCTGGGGATTCGCTACCAGGATGAGACCCCGCCCAGCCCGGCGGAACAGATCGCTGCGCTGCTGGCAGAGCTGGGAGATCGCCAGGTGGAAATCCTGATTGAGCCGGGGCGTGCGATAGTCGGTAATGCCGGGGTGCTGCTCAGCGAGGTGCTGTACCTGAAGCACAACGAGGA
This sequence comes from Gammaproteobacteria bacterium, assembly GCA_041563375.1. Classification (GTDB taxonomy): domain Bacteria; phylum Pseudomonadota; class Gammaproteobacteria; order SZUA-229; family SZUA-229; genus SZUA-229. Next base: position 2,338 of record JBFFND010000395.1, read on the forward strand.
GAAAAACTTCGCCATTATCGATGCGGCGATGAACGACCTGATGCGTCCTGCGCTCTACGGCGCCTGGCAGGAGATCGTGCCGCTGCAGCAGCGTGAAGGTGAAACCCTGCACTATGACCTGGTGGGGCCGGTGTGCGAAACCGGCGACTTTCTCGGCAAGGATCGCCCGCTCAACCTGCAGGCCGGCGACTTTATCGCGGGCGTCTTCGCGGTTCGCGGCCATGCCGCGCCGAAGCAGGATCTTGGCGGCCGTTTCGGAGGAGCTGAATTCCGAGCGGTCATCGGCCGTGAATTGCTCTGCGACTTCCACGGGCGTCTGGCGCAGGCTGCCGCTCTGCACGATGGCTTTGTGAAACAACCCCTTGCTCAATGGCGAATAAAGCAAGGTAACCGTATTCATGGCGCCGGCGGATTCGCCAAACAACGTGACATTGCCCGGGTCGCCGCCGAATGCC
>JBFFND010000396.1:0-2789 GCA_041563375.1 Gammaproteobacteria bacterium
AAGAAAAAAAGCCGGGCCGTAAAATCACCAATGTGGTACTGATGGGCATGGGCGAGCCCTTACTGAATTTTGACAATGTGATGAAAGCCATCGATGTCATGCTGGATGACTTTGCCTATGGTCTGAGCAAACGACGTGTTACGGTAAGTACTGCCGGCGTCGTGCCCGCGATGGATCGGCTTGCTGAGCGACATGATGTGCAGCTGGCGATTTCATTGCATGCCACCCACGATGAACTGCGGGATGACCTGGTGCCTATTAATAAAAAATACAAGCTGCAGGAACTGATCAGTGCCTGCAAACGTTTTATGGCAAAACGCTCACCCCGTTCACGACTCACGATCGAATATGTGATGCTGGCCGGTGTGAATGATTCCAGGCAGGATGCAGAAGAACTGATCAGTTTGCTGGACGGCATTTCGGTGCTGATTAATCTGATACCGTTCAACCCGTTTCCGAACTCGGGTTATACCAGCTCGTCAAACAATGCGGTGCGCCGTTTCCAGGATGTATTGATGCAGGCGGGCATAACCACCGTTATACGCAAGACCCGTGGTGAGGACATTGATGCGGCGTGTGGGCAACTGGTGGGCAAGGTTGAAGACAAAAGCCGCCGTGAAGCCAGATTCGCTAAACCTAGACTTGGAATGAGTTCGTAATGATTATAAGACACGGAATACTGGCATTCTTACTTGTACTGATGACAGCCTGTGGCGGCGGCAGTAATAGCAAGCCCACAGAAAAAGAGCGTCAAACCAAGGAATCTGCAGTGATTAACGTGCAGCTGGCATCGGGTTATATACGCCGTGGTGATCTGGAAGTGGCAGAACAGAAACTGTTAAAAGCAATGCAGCATGATCGTAAGTATGTGCCAGCCTATACCACTATGGCGGTGTTAAAAAGCATGATCGGCGATCTTGATGAAGCGGAAGACTATTACGCACAAGCGATTGATCTGGATCCAAGAAATCCAGAACTGCATAATAATTACGGTACCTTTCTATGCAATAGCGGCAAACTGGAAAAAGCTTACGAACAATTCGAAAAAGCATTGCGTAATCAGTTTTATGCAACACCTGAAACCGCCCACGCCAATCTGGGTTATTGTCTATTACAGGCAGATAAACCGGATTTTGCCCTGGCAGAACGGCATCTAAGATCAGCGCTTAAAGTCGATCCCAATATTTCCAGTGCACTGCTGGCGATGGGTGAGCTGGGACTACGCACTAACAAGTACCTGATGGCGCGTGCCTATATGCAGCGCTATCATAGCGTAGCCAGACCCACTGCCGAAACACTCTGGTTACAGATACAGGTAGAGCATGCACTGGGCGATAAAGATTTCGTATACAAGTTATCCAGAACCCTGATTGAGGAATTTCCGGAATCGCCAGAAGCAGCCAAAGCGATGGAGTTATCTTACCAATGACAGAAACCAATGATTCTTCCCTGGACCAGGATAACAGTGAAGAAAGTGTCATCCATGATCCGGACTTCGCAAGGCCGCTACGCCAGGCAAGGGAAAATGCGGGCCTCTCTGTAGAGCAGGTAGCCAGTCAGTTACTGCTGGCCGTGGATATTATCGAGGCCATAGAAAATGCGGATATGCAGCGTCTGCCATCGTCTACTTTTGTTGTTGGTTATATTCGAAGCTATGCCAAAATTCTTAATGTGCCGGCAGATGAAGTTATCGAGGCATACCATGCCTTAGTGCCACCACCGACGGAAAGCGTTTCAACACAAAGCCCGTTTGCCGAGGCGGAAACCGTTAAGTCGAATAAACCTCCGTTGCTGGTTTACATTATTATTGCCATTGTGGTTGCTGGCTTGCTCTGGTGGGCGCTTAATCCGCCCCTCAAGTCAGAGTCGCCAGCAGAAATCCAACAGACAACTGAGTTCAGTGCGCAGTCGGAATCGGTGACGAACGATACGCCACCTGAGGAATTCTCGGCACTCCCGGATACTGGTGACGTCAGCCCTGCTGAAAGCACAGAAAGCAGTAATGACAGTACAGACAAACCTGTGTCTGAGCCTGTGTTGCAGGATGATACGCAACAGCTGGATCAGCTACAGGGATTAAATGCGCCGTTGTTTGATGAATTGATATTAACCGGTGTAGCTGAATCCTGGGCAGAGGTTGTCGATGCAAACGGTGACCGTCTGTTTTATCAACTGATAAACAATGGTGAAGAAGTCAAACTCAGTGGACAGGCGCCGTTCGAGGTATTTCTGGGTAACGCACCTGCGGTACGCATTGAAGTTAATAATAGCCTGGTGAAGTTTGATCACCTAATTTCCAGCAGCAAGAATGTTGCAAGTATCACCATCGCGGCAGATGCGTCAGTAACACGTACAAAGAATAGATAACACCATATGGGTAAAAAAATCCAGAGTATCCGGGGAATGCATGACATTCTTCCAGAGCAGACGCCATTATGGCAATTTTTTGAGTCAACCATAAAATCACTTTTGAGTTCTTACGGTTACAGTGAAATCCGCATGCCCGTTGTCGAGTCGACAGATCTGTTCTGTCGTTCAATCGGTGAAGTCACGGATATTGTTGAAAAGGAAATGTACACCTTTGCCGATCGCAATGGTGACAGTCTGACCCTGCGACCAGAAGGTACAGCGAGTTGTGTACGGGCCTGTATTCAACATGGGCTTTTACATAATCAACAACAACGCCTGTGGTATATGGGGCCGATGTTTCGTCATGAGCGTCCACAAAAAGGCCGTTATAGACAATTTCACCAGCTCGGTGTTGAAGCATTTGGTATCGCTGATGCCGA
>JBFFND010000397.1:0-2784 GCA_041563375.1 Gammaproteobacteria bacterium
AACCCTATGGCGTCATCTGCCAGTTCAGCCCGCACGAAAAACACCCATGCCTGGCTGAATATATTGATATTAAAGATGTCTACCCGGCGGGACGACTGGACCATGATTCGGAAGGACTGCTACTGCTCACCGATGATGGCAAACTGCAGCATCAAATTTCCGAGCCGAAAAACAAGATGCGCAAAACCTATTGCGCACAGGTGGATGGCGAGATTACACAAAGCGCGATTGATGCATTACAGAAAGGCGTACAGTTAAAAGACGGCTTAACCCGCCCGGCTCAGGCACGCATGATTCAACCACCGGAGAATCTATGGCCACGTAATCCGCCGGTACGTTTTCGCAAACACATTCCCACCAGCTGGCTGGAACTCACCATCAGTGAAGGTCGCAACCGCCAGGTTCGTCGCATGACCGCCGCGGTGGGGTTCCCCACCCTGCGCCTGATTCGTTATCGCATTGCTGACTGGCAACTGGGTGACTTACAGCCCGGTGAATACAAGGTGCTGGAAATTTAATTCATTTACTGAAAAAACAGAAGCAAAAGAAAACGCACTAAAGTACAGGAGAACTTTGAACGTGCGGACGCACGGCCCGAAGGGTGGAGCACAGGATGTGCGGAATAAATGACAGCTCCTGCGCATCCATACGCTCGCTGAATTAGTGCATCCATGCACGTCAACGCTAACAACGCGAATAAACGCGATTATTAAACGACTAAGGTTAATCCTATTTGTTCAGGCGTTCATGCCGCGCCAGAATTCGAATCAGAATAATTGCCGGTATACCCAGCGCCGCGCTGTAAAAGAAAAATGTCACATAGCCATAGGCATCGACAACCACACCCGAAAAGCCGCCGATAAATTTTGCCGGCAATAACATCAACGAACTGAACAGAGCATACTGGGTTGCGGTATAGGCTTTATTAGCCAGTCCGGAAAGATAGGCAATAAACGCCGAGCCGGCAATGCCGCCACTCAGATTATCCGCACCGATGACCAGTGACAGAAACAGCGTACCCGGCGGGTTTAACGCCACCAGCACAAACAGCAGATTGGTCACCACCACCAGGATCGCGCCCAGCATCAGAATCGGCACAATGCCGTAACGCAACACCAGAACACCGCCCAGTAACGCACCCACAATGGTCACAATAGTGCCAAAGACATTTGACACCCAGGCGATCTGAATTTCGCTGTATCCCACATCCACATACAAAGGATTAGCCATAATACCCATGGAAATATCACTGATCCTGAACAGGCCGATAAACAGCAGAATCATCAAGGCGAAACGCCCGTTGCGTTTAAAGAATTCGGTAAACGGACAGACCACCGCACCGATGATCCAGGCATAGATGTTGCGCAGTTTCTGCGGCCAGTTGTGTGAGTTTTGCAGAAACTCCACCACCTGCTGTTCCTCTTTCCAGGTATCGCTACTGATGGTATGTTCCGGCTCCGGAATCAGCAGGGTGGTCATCACCCCGACCAGCATAAACAGCGCCATTGCCGAATAGGCCGCGGGCCAGGAATAATAATGCGCAATGGTAAAGGCACCGCCACCGGCCACCAGCATGCCCAGCCGGTAACCCAGTTGATAGGTACCCGCCATCGCCCCCTGGGTTTCGGTGGGCATGGCTTCGATACGCCAGGCATCAATTGAAATATCCTGGGTGGCAGAAGAAAATGCCACCAGCAATGCCGCGTACACCAGCAGCTGCAAATCGTCCAGCGGATCACTGGCAGACATCAGTAATAAACCACCGGCAACACCGCATTGCGCCAGCAGCATCCAGCTGCGTCTCTGTCCCAGCAGGCGATACATTAACGGAATTTGAAAGCGATCCACCAGTGGCGACCACAGCACTTTCAGTCCGTACAGCAGTGCTACCCAGCTGATAAAACCGATGGTGGTTTTATCAATCCCGCTGCGCGCCAGCCAGGCGGATAAAGTGTTGAACACCATCAAAAGCGGTAGCCCAGCAGAGAAACCGAGAAACAGCATCGCCAGCACCCGTGGATGGGTGTAGTAACTAAGCGCGGTTTTCCAGCTGCGTCTGGGTGTCGGTGGTAACTCTTCGATGATGTTATTCCAGTGTGTAGTCGTAATCGATGATTAAGGGCGCATGATCGGAAAAGCGCTCGTCTCTATAAATGCTCGTGGCTTTTACCGTGTCTTTCAGTTTAGGCGTGATGATCTGGTAATCAATGCGCCAACCGGTATTGTTTGCCCAGGCCTGGCCGCGGTTACTCCACCAGGTGTACTCATAGGGGTTCTGGTTCACCACGCGAAACGCATCCACGTAACCCACTTCATCAAACAGTTTTGTCATCCACTCACGTTCTTCGGGCAGGAAGCCGGAATTTTTCTGGTTGCCCTGCCAGTTTTTTATATCGATTTTTTTATGCGCAATGTTCCAGTCACCACAGATCACGAATTCACGGCGCTTGCGGCGCAACTTGTGCAAATGCGGCATAAAGCGATCCATAAAATCAAACTTCAGCGCCTGGCGCTCTTCCGATGAGGAACCGGAGTGCATATACAATGAAATCACACTGAGCTTTTCAAACTGCACCTCGATATAACGCCCCTCGATATCGATGTCGTGCATGCCGATACCCGCCTGCACTTTTTTCGGTTTCTGTTTACTGTAAATCGCCACCCCGCTGTAACCTTTTTTTTCCGCATCGTGGTAATAGCAGTGATAGCCTGCGGGGTGAAACATGGGGTCTTCCAGCTGGTGAAGCTGGGCCTTGGTTTCCTGGATACACACCACGTCGGCAT
>JBFFND010000398.1:0-2782 GCA_041563375.1 Gammaproteobacteria bacterium
CGAAGAAGTCATTAACGTTGCCACTATTCAGGATGCCTTCAGTAAACAGTTCCAGATTACCGGGCTGGAATCGTTTGAAGCACGGGATCTTGCACTGTTGCTAAGAGCCGGTGCACTTAAGGCGCCGGTTGAAATCGTTGAAGAGCGCACGGTTGGCCCAAGCCTGGGTAAGGATAATATTGAACAGGGCTTTATGTCGGTGGTGATCGGCTTTGCGCTGGTACTGGTGTTTATGGCGATTTACTACAAGTCCTTCGGCCTGATCGCCAATGTAGCACTGACCGCCAACCTGGTGATTATTATTGCGGTGTTATCCCTGATGCAGGCTACACTGACCTTGCCGGGTATTGCCGGCATTGTACTCACCGTGGGTATGGCGGTGGATGCTAATGTGCTTATCTTTGAACGGATTCGTGAAGAACTGCGCAATGGCAACACACCCCAGGCAAGTATTCATGCCGGTTATGAAAAAGCCTTCAGCACCATTGCCGATGCCAATGTCACCACATTGATTGCTGCGGTTGTTCTATTCAGTCTGGGTACCGGACCAATAAAAGGATTCGCGATTACCTTATCGATTGGTATTTTAACCTCGATGTTTACCGCCATTATGGGTACCAGGGCACTGGTTAACCTGATCTATGGTGGACGCAACCTGAAAAAACTTTCCATATAGGCGACAAGCATGCAAATAACATCAACTAAAACCAGCATAGACTTTCTTGGCAAGCGCAAGCTCGCGCTCGGCCTTTCCGCACTGCTTATACTGATTTCCATATTCAGCCTGTATTCCAGAGGTCTGAACCTGGGTATCGATTTTACCGGTGGTTACCTGATCGAAGCGGGTTATTCGAAACCAGTCGAGCTTACCGCATTACGTGATGCACTGGAAAACAGCGAGTATTCCGATGCGGTGGTGCAACACTTTGGCACCTCAAGGGATGTGCTGGTGCGTATAGCACCACGTGAAGGCGTAAACAGTGCAAGTATTTCCGACGACGTTCTGGCTATTCTGAAAAGCTCCAGTACGGATACCGTTGAAATGCGTCGTATTGAGTTTGTCGGCCCGCAGGTGGGTGAAGAATTAAGAGAGCAGGGCGGTCTGGCGATGCTGATCGCGCTGTTTGCGATTATGATTTATGTTGGTCTGCGCTTTCAGCTAAAGTCTGCAGTTGCAGCGATTCTGGCGCTGGTGCATGACGTGATCATTACCGTGGGTGTGTTTTCTGTGACCCAGATTGCCTTTGACCTGACCGTACTGGCAGCCATTCTGGCAGTCATCGGTTATTCACTGAATGACACGGTGGTGGTGCTGGACCGTATCCGTGAAACATTCCGATCACAGCGCAAGGGAAGCCCTTCAGAAATCCTCAATCTGTCAATTAACCAGACACTGGCACGTACCATAATGACCTCATTAACCACCTTGCTGGTGCTGTTCGCACTGTATTTTCTGGGTGGTGAAGTGATCAATGCCTTTGCCTTTGCACTGATCGTGGGTGTGTTTATCGGCACCTACTCTTCAATTTACGTTGCCGGTAATAGCCTGATTATGATGGGCGTTACCAAGGTTGATTTTCTTGAAATGGTCAAGGAAGCCGAAGAAGTTGATGATACGCCTTAAGTATCTATCCATTTATCAGCTCATAAAACTGCCCTTAAGCCTTACGCTTAGGGGCTTTTTTTTGCGGTTGCCTGTATTTACAATGATCAAACTAAAAAAGCTTTACAGGAATTATTATGTCATTGAAGGTTTATCTATCCGGTGAAATTCACTCAGACTGGCGCGAACAAATTGCTCAGGGCATCCAGCAGAAAGCACTGGATGTGACCCTGTCGCAACCGGTAACCAATCATCAGGCCAGCGATGATTGTGGTGATGCCATTCTTGGTGAGGAGTCACAGCCGTTCTGGAAGGATCACAAAGCGGCTAAAATCAATTCAATTCGAATACGCAAACATATCCAGGATGCCGACATAGTGGTGGTGCGTTTTGGCGAACAATATAAACAATGGAATGCGGCATTTGATGCGGGCTATGCAGCAGCTTCTGGTAAATCATTGATTACCTTGCACGCACCTGAACTGACTCATGCGCTGAAAGAAGTGGATGCTGCCGCGCTTGCGGTTTGCCAGACGCCAGAGCAGGTGGTAGACATTCTTGAGTATACGCTTAAGGCGTGAGGAATTAAGCCTGGTCAGCAAAAGACGAGCAGTAAATGCAGTGTGGGGCAGGTAGATAGGCCGCTGGCTGCAGGGTGTGAGCCAGCGGTTTTAGTCATTGCTTACTTGTGGGCAATCGGTTTATCCGTAAACAGGTAGTCTTTCAGTTCATGGTCCATTTTCGGGTCCTTGCGGCGGATCCATTCCAGCACCATCGCGGCATGTTCTTTTTCTTCATCACGGTTATGAATCAAAATGGCGCGTAATTCGTCATCTTTGCAGGCATCAACCCGCTGGTTATACCAGTCAACCGCTTCAAGTTCCTCCATCAACGAGGTAATGGCGCGGTGCATATCCCGTGTTTCATCGGATAGTTCATTAATCGGTTCGTGGTAGCCTTCGTTCGACATAGTTGTCTCCTGTGTAATTATCCTGGATAAGATTAAAGATGTTTAAAACTGTTAAGGGCAGTGGCTCGAATTTATACCTGTGGCTTTATATTAAATCAGTTGATAGAGCTTTTATAGTCTGGATTCTATGCTCAATTCGATATAATAAAAAACAATAAATATACGATGGTTCAATTTTATAATTTGTGCTTTATTTCTACCAGCATCTA
>JBFFND010000399.1:0-2759 GCA_041563375.1 Gammaproteobacteria bacterium
AAGCCCACAGGATGAAAGCCAGCTGAATAACAGCATTGCCCAGCTGCAGCAGGAGATCAGCCAGTACCGTGAGCTTCCCGCCGTGCTGGATAATCCGGCCATGCAAGCCGAGGTAAAGACATTGCAGGCACAGGTGGCAGAATTTGTGCAGCAGCAGCAACAGATCGATTTTCTTAACAAGAATATGATCGAAAATTACCCCGGTCTGAAAATTGCCAATACCGAGGTCAATCCACGTCATAACCAGGTGATGCAGATTTTCAGAATCATGATTAACTCGGAAATGCAGGAATCGCCCTCGCGTCAGAGACGTGTCTTTCTGCAGGAGATTAACGACCTGCGCCAGGCCTGGATGAGCTCGGTCGCGCTGTTCCGCACCTTTTTATCCAACCCTAATGAAGGCAGTATTGAACAGATCAACCTGTTTATCGAACAGGCACAGAAACATCTGGATGATGTCAATGAACGTGCCGAACTGTTTACCTTTGAGCAGGAAGAAGGTATAGCGGCACTGAATGAAATTGCCGGCCAGTATTTCTTCAATATGAATCAGGTGTTTGAAGTCTACCGCCAGGACCGCTGGCGCGAAGACGTGACCCTGATTCGTGAAAAAATCAGCCCGCTGAGCCAGCGTATCGGGCAACAGATTGATGCCATGATCACACTGCAAAAAGAGGCTGTCACCAGTGGCAACCGCGAGCTGGTAGCAAAAACCGGTGCCTCGATTATCTATATCATCATCGCGCTGATCGCCGCGCTTGCCGTGGGGCTGTTCGCGGCACGCTTTACCAGCAAGCAGATCAATAACGCGGTACAGTCAATCAACACCATTCTTAACAATATCCTAAACGGTAATTTCGCCAACCACATGAATGAAAACCGTGGCGGCGACATTGGCCGGCTGGCGGTGACGGTTAACCAGTTTAACCAGCAGTTAAAAGAGATCATTAGCGAAATACAGGGTTCAGTGGGCCATTTGCAGCATACCTCGGGCAACCTGACCCAGGTGACGCAGACCACGGCCAGCAATATTATGCAGCAAAACCATGAAACCGAAATGGTCGCTACCGCCGCTGAGCAAATGTCATCCACGTCCCACGAAGTGGCGCAGAATACCGCCTCCGCTGCAGACTCGGCGAAAAAAGCTGATACCGATGCCCAGGCTGGTTCACAGAAATCACAGACGGCGATGAAAGGCATCCAGCACCTGGTGCAGAATTTAAATAATTCAGCACAGGTGATTCAGACCCTGCAGGAAGACACCGGCAATATCAGCATGGTACTGGACGTGATCAGCGAAATTTCCGAACAGACCAACCTGCTGGCACTGAATGCGGCGATTGAAGCGGCGCGTGCGGGTGACCAGGGGCGAGGCTTTGCGGTGGTGGCCGATGAAGTTCGCACCCTGGCCAGCCGTACCCAACAATCCACCGAACAGATTAAGGAAGCCATCAAACGCCTGCAGAGCGGCGCAGAAAATGCGGTGAGCGCAATGAAGTCATCAATTGATGAAGCCAACAGTAACAGTGATCAGGTATCCGATGTGGCAGCTGCACTGGAGCAGATTAAAAACGAGATTGTGAACATTAATTCGGTCCTGACCCAGGTAGCGTCCGCCAGCGAACAACAGAGCGCCACCGCCAATGAAATAGCCAATAGCATTTCATCAATCAGCCATATTTCGGAAAAGACTTCCGAGAATACCGCCTCACTGCAACAGGCCGAATCCGATCTGGTGCAGGTGACACAAAGCCTGGATCGAGTGGTGTCGGTGTTCCGCGCAGGCAATAGCTAACTCGACAAAACCACAGGCTGATTTAAAATGGCCTGTGTTTTTTCTTTGGTTACGCATAAGCCTATGGCAACAACCCGCACGCAATTACAGCAACTGCATCAGGCACTGGAACAATGCCGGCTCTGCGTAGACATGCAGGGCCCCGCGGTACACGGTGAAGCCTGTGCCTCACCGGTGATGTTAATCGGCCAGGCACCGGGCTTTAAGGAAATTGAAGTACATAAACCTTTTGCCTGGACCGCTGGCAAAACCCTGTTCAGCTGGTTTGAGCGGATTGATGTTGACGAACAACTGTTTCGCCAGCGGGTGTATATGTCGGCGGTGTGCCGCTGCTTTCCCGGCAAACATCACAATGGCAAGCGTTTAAAAAGTGGCGACCGCGCACCCAGCGCGGATCAAATCGCCAACTGCAGCCAGTGGCTGACACGAGAAATCGAGCTGTTACAACCCGCGTTGATTATTCCGGTGGGCAAGCTGGCGATCCAGCAATTTATGCCGGTTAACAAACTGAGCGATGTCATCGGCCAGAGCCATTCGATAACGCTCAATCACCAGCACTGTGATCTGATTCCCCTGCCTCACCCCTCCGGCGCATCCACCTGGCCACGTACCGAGCCAGGCAAGTCACTGCTGGGTCAGGCGCTGCAGCTGATTGCACAGCATCCACAATGGCAACAATTATTTGCCTGCAAAGCATAAGTCACTAACAAAATCCGCCGCAAAAATTGACACATGGCCGCAAGCTGCGCAGACTTGTAACTTTGCACAGCGGGACACAAGCCCATGACTTCAGCAAGCTTTTACTGGTATGACTATGAGACCTTCGGCATTGACCCACGGGTTGATCGCATTGCGCAGTTTGCCGGTGTGCGCACCGACATGGATTTCAATCTTATCGAGGAACCCATGGATATTTTCTGCAAGGCCACCGACGATATTCTACCCAGCCCGCAGGCCTGTTTGA
>JBFFND010000400.1:0-2747 GCA_041563375.1 Gammaproteobacteria bacterium
AACTGGCGGGATAAAAAGCCAGCGATGAAAACAGCTGTAAAGACGCTGTTTGCTGAGACAGCTTATCCTGCTGTGCTTCCACAGCATCACACAAAGCCGGCGGGCAACAACAGCTGTCGTCACTCGATACATTCGCGGTTACGACTGCTGCGATAACCATCTGCTGACTGGCCTGCATCTCACAGTGTGATTTCTGCATTGACTCATTTAAGGGCTCGACATTAAGCGCCTTATGCTGCGTCTGTTGCATGGCCTGCTGCATTGCGGCATGCAGCGGCATCTGCATGCCCATATTCAGAACCGACAGCACAAACAGCGCCAGCACCCAGCGGGCGGCACGTTTGAGTTGCACAGGTCGGTTCAGTTTAAGCATCATAGGACTGATTATAGCAAATCGCTAATAAGTGACAATACAGATGGCGATTGGTTCAGCCTTGATGGCAGCAGGAATTAAGTCACTGCTTTAGAGAGATGGCTTCTGAATAAAGTATTGAGGACAATTTATCCATGGTTTTTTTAATTGCGCACATTAGCGTACAACGACACATGGTGGTGATTATGCCTGCGAAACCCGGGCCGCAACGGCAAGTGCCCCCAGCAAGCCCACATTTTCATCGGTAATCAGCTTCACCGGCAGGGCCTGCAGGTTATCGCTCATCAGTCCCTTTTGTGTAAAAGCCCTGGTAAAAGTTTCACTGTGTAATGCCGTGCTGATTTTTGCTGCAATGCCACCGGCAATATACACCTCATCCAGTGGGTAATGATTGAGTACACAGTTGCCTGCAGCCGCTCCATAAATTTCAACAAACAGCTCAAGGGTTTGCCGGCTCAGCGCGTCACTTCCGCTTAATGCTGCTTCGCAGATTATCTGCGCACTGTTTTCAGATGATAGACGGGCTTCGATAGCGTCTGTCGGCTGTAAGCCCAGGTGTTGCTGTAGAAACCGATAGATAACATAAAAACCACGGCCAGAAAGAATATTTTCCAGGCTGACATGGGCATTATCCACCTGCAGATAAGCCAGCAGAGCGCTTTGCAGGGCAGATTCCGGCGCAAAGCCTGCGTGACCGGTTTCCGTGGGTAGCACGTGCCAGGCGCCGTTCATCCATAGCCTGTGAGCCACCCCTAGCCCGGTTCCCGCACCGATCACCAGTGCGGATGGGTATGCGGACGGATCCGAGGGTTCCCCCTGTTGCAGGGTTTCTATCTGCTGTGGGTTCAGCTGGTCAATGCCATAACAGACCGCAGTAAAATCATTGATCAGTTGCACCTCACTTAGCTGCAACTGCAGTTGCAGTGCACGGTTTGAAATCTGCCAGGGCAAATTCGTTACCGAGGCCAGGTATTCACCCGCCCTATGCAATACCGGGCCTGCGACAGCAATACAGGCTGCATCCAGCGAATCGGTACAGTTGCATTGTGCCAGAAAAGTGGCCAGCGCCTGTTCAAAGCGCGGATAATCCGCACTGGCATAGGTCTGCTGTTGCAGGATATGCAGGCGGCTGCCCTCCGGCTGGGCCAGGCAGAACCGTGTATTGGTGCCTCCGACATCTGCGGCCAGTAGCGGCATAAAACTCCCCTGTTTACTCAAGGTATGAGTATTTGTTTTGAACTTATTATGGGCAGATTAACCACTATCCTCAAACGACTCAAGTAATTAGATAAACCACCACATAACCATCTGTCCCGGCATGCTAAATTATGCAGCTGGCCTGCTCCAGACAGCTATGACAAAGCTCGTCGCTTACTTTAAACTAGGTATATCTAGACAATAAGCTAAAAACAAAAATCAATTGAGAATCGTTATGCTGCAGATTAACACGCTAGCCACTACACCCTACCCTGACCAGCTACCTGGCACCTCCGGACTGCGCAAAAAAGTGGATGTATTCCGTCAGCAGAATTATCTGCAGAATTTCGTGCAATCCATTTTCAATGTTGCCACTGAGCTTCGGGGTGGTTTACTGATTGTTGGCGGTGATGGCCGTTACTACAACCGACAGGCGATACAGGTAATTCTGAAAATGGCAGCCGCCCATGGTATTGGCCAGGTAATGGTGGGGCAGAATGGCCTGCTATCAACTCCAGCGGTTTCCTGCCTGATTCGAAAATACCGGGCGGCGGGAGGTATTATTCTATCTGCCAGCCATAACCCCGGTGGCCCGCAGGGCGATTTCGGCATTAAATTCAATATCAATAATGGCGGCCCCGCACCTACCTCGTTTACCGATGCGGTCTATGAAGTCAGCAAAGGCATACAGCAATACTCGATTGCCGAGGCCGATGACATTGATCTTTCCCAGCTGCAAAGCCTGCAGATGGGTGATATGAAAATAGAGGTCATTGACCCGGTAGCAGACTATGCCGAGCTGATGGAGTCACTGTTTAATTTTGACAAAATAAGATCACTGTTTGATGCAGGGCTGTTGAATATTCGCTTCGATGCCATGCATGCTATTACCGGCCCCTATGCAACCGAGATCCTCAATAACCGCCTCGCTGCCAATGAAGATGCCGTGATGAACGGCACGCCACTGGAGGACTTTGGCGGCGGACATCCGGACCCCAATCTGGCACACACCCGGGAGCTGCTGGATGCATTAAACAAGCCGGGAGGTATAGCCAGTTTTGGTGCAGCCTCCGATGGTGATGGCGACCGCAATATGATCATCGGCAAAAACTTTTTTGTTAACCCGAGTGACAGCCTGGCAATTATGACGGCCAATGCACACCTGCTACCTGGTTAC
>JBFFND010000401.1:0-2745 GCA_041563375.1 Gammaproteobacteria bacterium
AGCCTGTACATAAAAAAAGCCACAGATGAAACATCTGTGGCCAACCACGCTAACCCTTTTATTATAGCTACTTCCTTTGGTATCTTTTGTCATTTTAACCAGTATTATCTATCTGGCTTATGTTTATTTATCGTTATTATTCAGTTCAGTTGTAGAATTAAACCTCATTCTCAAAGTCTCGATCTCAACAGCCGTCCCAGAGCCTGATTCAGCGGATGACTTCGCGGAAGAAACGGCAACGGGCTTCGCTGCCTTACCCCCAGCTCTTCACGCATTTGCCGCAGGCCGGGATGGCCGGAATCCACGCGCAGACCTTTTTTCAACGCTATCACCGTTAACTTACGGTTTTCAAAGTACCACTCTGCGCGCGCCAGATTAAGAAAAACATCCCCGTCATACAATTCGCTTTTCGCCGCCTCACGGCACAGCTGCAATCCGCCTGCGTCACCCGACAATACCCGGGCCAGGCCACAATAGGAGGCATACTTGTTATGGTAGACATCTGCCCGATCCACCGACTCATATGCCTGCTGAAAGCGTATCGCCGCCTTGGGCATAACACGGTGATTAAGAAACTCGACCCCTTCAACGAATTCATCGCAACAGGCGCTGAAATCTTGGTAAACTGCTTGCAGTGGTGCCATTCTGAACTCCATCTAAAACCTGTATCGATCTGCCTGTAACACGCGGCAGACACCTTAAACTCACCAGTATTTTTTTCATTTAGATGTCTTACAGTCCTAAGCTGGCGGCGTTAAATGTTATTATGCAATTTCTTTTTACGCCGTGGCTGCAAGCCTGTTCTGGCTATTGCACATGCCATACCCACTTTTAAAAATACATAATAAACAACAATTTAACTTTTACCACCCGACGACGTCCACCAATAAACTACATGGATTGTAAGCTTATCCGACATTCCTGAGTTTATTTTCTATGGCATTAATCTAATTTTTAGTATTTAAAGGCTTATCAATCACTTAAAACAGTAAGGTTTAGTGACACCCCGAACGGGTGAGACGGTATCGCCATGATGCAATAAGAATTATATGTATATGTTTCAATCACTTACCAGCCAGCTGCAGAGCCCGCTGGTACACCTGGTTTTTTTTCAGGCCGGTGATTCTTGCAGCCATCTGCGCAGCCTGTTTCACCGGTAATTCCTCCAGCAGCACACCCAGCACATGCTCCAGTTCCACTGCCAGCTCATCGGACTGTACCGTTGCACCCTGCACCACCAGCACGAACTCCCCCTTCTGCTGGTTCGCATCCCCGGCGATCCAGTCGGGCAGCGCCGCCAGGGTAGTACTGTGAATGGTCTCGAAGGCTTTGCTGATTTCACGGGCCAGCACAACCGCCCGCTCTGCGCCAAACACATCCCGCATATCCGTCACCGAGTCGAGCACCCGGTGACTGGACTCATAGAAAATCAGGGTTGAGGGCTGCTGGCGCAGCGCCTCATAGAAACGCTGCCGTGCGCCCTGCTTATGCGGCGGAAACCCGGCAAACAGAAATCGATCAGTTGCCAGCCCGGACGCTGACAGTGCAGCAATCGCCGCGCAGGCACCGGGCACCGGGCTCACCCTGAGACCAGCCTCATGGGCCATTTTCACCAGCCGATAACCGGGATCACTCAACAGGGGCGTACCGGCATCGGAAATCAGTGCAATGCTTTCACCATCCAGCAGGCGCTGCACCAGTTTTGGTGTTAACTGCTCTTCATTATGCTCATGGTAAGCCAGCATGGCCTTGTCAATACCATAGTGGTGCAGCAACGGCTTGCTGTGACGGGTATCTTCCGCCGCCACCAGATCCACCTGGCGCAGCACCTCCAGTGCACGCTGACTGATATCCGACAGGTTTCCGATCGGCGTGGCTACAATATAAAGTGTGCCCTGATTCATTGACAGTCGCGGCTCCAAACAAGATACTCTGAAGCCGCCATCATAACATCACTTGGTACGTTCACTTGGCCACACACCGGATAATGACTATTTTTTTACAACGCGTTTTACCTTTATGCCTGCTGACCCTGCTTTTCGCTATGTTTCAGGGTTGCACACCGAGACCCGGCATAAGCCCGGCACAGGATATCCCATCCCGTGATGACAGCAGAACAGCGGAAGACTCCCAGGCTGCACAGACACTGATTGAAAAAGCGCGCATGAGCACGGGCACAGAGCGCAATCAATACCTGATTGAGGCCACGCGCCAGCTGATTTCCGATCAGCGTTTTCTGCTGGCAGAACAGACCCTGGCGGATATTGATCCGGCATTGCTCGACCACAAACAGCAGGTCAGTGTCACCCTGCTTAGCACAGAAATCGCGCTCAACCAGGGACGTCCGCGGGATGCACTGAAATTACTGCAGATTCCCACGATTTTATCCGATGCAGAACAGATTCACCTGCTCCAGCTGCGTGCCCGCGCCTTTCTTGACGCCGGCTACCCATTTGAATCCGCCAAATCCCGGGTGCAGCTGGATCAATTATTGCACGATGAACTGGAACAAAGCCGCAACCACCAGGCCATCTGGGAAACACTCTCGCTGTTACCCCAGACCAGCCTGCAGCAAATCAGCCAGGCCCCCCTCAATCCCGAATTACTTGGCTGGGTGGAACTGGTCAAGATTGCCAAACGCGGCCAGCTCGACTGGGCCTACTTACAGGATGGAATTTACCAGTGGCGACAGGCCTATCCCCAACACCCGGCAGCCGCAGTATTTAGCCGTGAGCTGGGAGAACG
>JBFFND010000402.1:0-2744 GCA_041563375.1 Gammaproteobacteria bacterium
ATCTGCCAGAGAACTTCTGCAGCATAGTGGCGCAGTTGGTTCGATCTTGTTTTCATGGCGTCGACCAGGGAGGGAATGGCATCCTCGCCGATCGCCACAAGCGCTCTCTGCGCGTTTTCAAGATCCTGGCGGAAATAATCTGGTTCTGCTCCAGATGCATCAGAAAGCTGATACATTCCGGTTCCAGTAAAATGCGTTCCAGCTGACTGTAGATACGTACCGAATCTGTATTCACTGACAGTTCATAACTGGTGTTGTTCTGCTGGTTGTTGTGAATCTCGGCCAGCGCTTCCAGCCAGTCAAATGCCAGCAGAATTTCATGTTGCGGAAAGCCCATGTCTTCAAGCTGGTCGAACATGTACTCATGTTCGTGTTCCGGGTATGCGGTGTTATCACCGGAAATGATGTTTTCGAACAGGTACATCAAAACATCAACAACATTCTGTTTCATAAAACTCTCTTAGCTCGCGCCATTAATATTATGAGGTGCGAGAATACAGCCCATTTTGTGAGATCACCTGACCCTGTAATTCAAGAATCAGCAGCATAGAGGCAATTTCAGCTACATTCAGATTACTGCGTTCCACCAGCTGGTCAATCGCAACCGGCTCAAACTCCATGTGTTTTAGCAGAGTTTGGTAGGCTGGATCAAGCTCGGTGTGTGACCGGGTTTCAATTGGGTCCGTGGTTTCAGGCTCGGACTCCGCGGCGCTAGTATGGCGAATTGAGGTCGAATTTACCAGCGGAAACACTTCTTCGAGGATATCCGCAGCACTTTCCACCAGCTTGGCACCGGACTTGATCAGGTAATGGCAGCCCTTGGCCAATGGGTTGTGGATAGAGCCGGGAATGGCAAATACCTCGCGTCCCTGTTCCATCGCGTGACGACTTGTAATCAGTGAACCGCTTTTCAGTGCTGCCTCAACCACCAGTGTGCCCACGCTCAGGCCGCTGATAATGCGGTTGCGTTGCGGAAACATGCCCCTGTGTGCGTCGCAGCCAATCGGACATTCGCTGACAATGCAGCCGTTTTGTGAAATCTGTTGTGCCAGTGCGGTGTTGGCTTTGGGGTAAATGGTGTGCAGGCCATTGGCCACCACCGCCACACTGCCGGCAATGCCCCTGAGTGCACCTTCATGGCTGGCGGTGTCGATACCGTAGGCAAGACCACTGGTAATGGTGATACCCGCCTGTGACAGGTGTTCGGCAAAATCTTCGGCGGTTTTCCTGCCGCTGGCCGTGGGTGTGCGGCTGCCGACCATGGCCAGCTGCGGCTGTGACAGATAGTCCGCGTCCCCTATATAAAACAACGCAAACGGCGGCCTGTCGATCTGCAGTAACTGTGGTGGGTAGTTGTCGCTGTCCTGAAACAGAATGCCGTGACCGGGCTTCTCCAGCCAGCTGAGATCCCGTTCAACCTCTGCCTCGTATGGCTGGCTCAGGCGTTCGATCTGCTGCGGGTTAAGGCCACAGGCTGCCAGCTGTGAGCTGGTGGCCTCAAAAATAGCACTGACACTGGCAAAGTGCTCAAGCAAGGAGTTCTGCGTGTCCTGCGGCAGATTGCAGCGCAGCAGTCTGAGGCGGTGCGGTAAATCCATTGGGTGCATGTCCATAGCGGTTGGCGGTTAAAGCTGATTAAAACAGGGCCTGGTCCTTCTCTGCGAAGCAGATCCTGTAGTTGCACGCTTCAGGGCTCACAGAGACATATCAGCATTGTTCAGAGGTGCCTAGTGTAAAGGCAGGCAAATTGGAAAGGCAAATATAAAGGCGTGAAGTGAATGAAGCGCACTGCCTGAAAGCAGTAGCGGGCTGACATTTTGCAATGGCAGCCCGCTACAGGGGGTCACGCTGTCGGCTTGCGCCGCTCGTGTATGGCTGGGTTATCTGGGCTTTTCGACCCGGTCATTACGGCTGATGCTGCGGGTGGATTGCAGTACCAGGCCATAGCTCACCCGGTCGAAGACCTTGAACAGCATCATGATGCCGCTGCGTTCATCCGGCAGCAGTATATCCAGTTTCTTTTCGTCACCGCGTTTCTGGCTGGTGCGATCCAGGAAACGGTCGCGGGCATAGCCACCAGCCTGGTAGGTGGCCAGCAGATGGCCGACCTCCATGCCATCATTGCTGCCGCGGTTGATCACTGCGATCTGGTATTTGGCAATTGAGGAAATCGCATCAAACAGCGAAATAACCTTGCCGTCGATTTCACTGTCCGGCAGGCGTGGGAAATACTGCTGCTCTATCGCGCTGTTGTCGGTGGGTAGTAAACGGTCACCCACCAGTACTTCGCGTGAGCTTTCCAGCAGGACACCGGTGGATGGGTCGCCGTAGCGGTTAATGCGTGCCTGGCCGGCATAGATGACTTCGTAGCCCAGCAGTTCGCCGGTATCCGGGTCTTCCAGTCGGTTGCCTTCACGGAAAATGCTGTAACGAATGCGTTCCTTGTCCAGTTCGCCGCGTACATAGATTTTATTGTTGGCGCCCAGAATCAGGTGTGCATCGTCGCTGCCGACAATATAGGGCGCATCGGCCCACTCTTCCGAAGTAACGACTCGAGGACGGGTGAGGAACTGACGCACCGCATCCGCCGGGATACTGGGGATGGCTTCGCTCAGATCCTGGCGGTGAATGCTGGGACTGAGTTTGACGACCTTTGTGCCAGAATCCTGAGTTTCACGACGTACTACACCGTTTTCGGGGCGCGACAGTTGAATGTGCGGGCGTCCGTCGACAAATACCAGCAT
>JBFFND010000403.1:0-2729 GCA_041563375.1 Gammaproteobacteria bacterium
AGGTCTTCTGCAGTGGCAGAACTGCGTACCGCCACACCGACGTAACCGTGTGATTCCTCACCCAGCTTTTCATAGGCCTGGACAATTTCGTCCGCCAGCACATCTGGCATTTCTGCATGTAAGACCCAGCTGCGAATTTGCCGCCCCACCAGTGCCAGCTGTTTTACATCAGCGCTATCCAGTTCATCCAGTGCCCTGGCAATTTTTTCTTCCAGCTGATTATGTTGAAGATAATAGTGATAGGCTTCCGAGGTAGTAGCAAAGCCATTGGGGATAGTAATACCGGCGGCGGACAGGTGCTGATACATTTCACCCAGCGAGGCATTTTTTCCGCCCACCTGTGGAATATCATCAATACCGATTTCAGAAAAGAAACGTACAAAGCGCATAGGATTACCCTTTCATTTAGCTGCAGTGGCTAACTCAGAGTATACGCAAGATAGAGGCAAAATAAATGTGATGATTTATAGACGCCGCCCGCAGTTCAGGCGAGTGTGCATCAATCAGAAGCGCCCATGTTCCAGCATCAGCAGTGTACAGTCTTTTACAAAGGGAATGTCGTTGTGCAGCAGCGCCAGCTCCAGCGCGTCGCTTTCAGTGCCGGGATTGAAAATCACCCGCCCCGGATTGAGTTTTATAATCTCCTCAATCAACGGACCAATGCGTTGCGGGCCAATATACAGTGTGAGGGTGTCCACCTCGACATCAATCTGCCCCAGGTGATGTTTCACCACCAGCCCATCAATTGACTCAAGATTCGGGTGCACTGGAATCACATGGTAGCCGTACTCCTGTAACAGGTTGATCGCTTTATAGGCATAGCGATGCGGTTTGTTACTGGCACCGAGGACGACGACCTGGGGATTTTGCATTGCGCGCAGCCTTAGCTGTTCAGGTGTTCCGGTTTAACAAAATTAATTGCCTGGGGTGGCGTGTATTCACGATCATAAATCAGGCTGATCTGCACCTCCCCGTTCTGCTCCTTGCCACTGACCTGTTTCAGGTCCGGCAGGCGGGTGGCCAGGTACGCCATACTTGCAGCAATCAGCTGTTCATTATCGTCTTTAATCGCCATCATCAGCTGATTGGCGACAAACTGCGCCTTCTGCTCCAGATCTGGCGCAAAAATATTGCCCTGTCCACTGGGAATGCCATCCTGCATCTTTTCATCCATTTTATTCAGGTATTCAAGTTGATGTTCGGGCAGTGACTTGTCACGGTCATATTCAATAACCGCCTCACCGTTTACCACAGCGACCAGTAGACTCATAGCGCATATCCAGATGATTCAATAACCCCCGCATATTAACATATTTTTAGTCGTCTATAAGGCGTGATAAGCTCCCCCATAGATTTTAATAATGCACAAACAGATGCTGATAGATAACCACAAAGATACTCGGGATATACCATGACTCAAGCCAATAGCGCCCCGCCCTCTGCCCTGCTACTGATTGCCACCGGCTGCCAGCACTGCCCCAGCGTGTTACAGAGCCTGTCGGAACTGATCAAGGAAGGCAAACTGGGCAGCCTGGAAGTAGTGAATATTGTCAGCGCACCGGAACGTGCACAGGCGCTGAATGTGCGTTCTGTACCCTGGGTTAAAATCGGCGAGTTCGAACTGGTGGGCATGAAAAGCAAATCCGAGCTGCAGCAATGGATCGACAAAAGCAGCCAGAGTACTGACGCTTCCAGTGATAAAGCCCTTGATATGGTGGACTACTTCGAAGAGCTGCTCAGCAACGGTGAGCTCGACAAGGTGCAGCAGCTGGTGGAAAGTAAACCGCAAACCATGCAGGGGCTGTTCGATATTATGCAGAACGACCAGTCCAGCCTGTCCGCACGACTGGGGGTGGCGGCGGTGATCGAGTCACTGGCGGGCAGTAATCTACTGATCCAGCAGGTGGACACACTGGGCAACTACTGCAAGGATAAAAATCCACGGGTCAGAAATGATGCCTGTTATTACCTGGGCTTAAGCCACCACAACTCCGCCAGGCGATATATCGAACCACTGCTGCAGGATGACAATGCCGAAGTGCGGGAAACCGCAGAAGATGCACTGGCAGAGCTGCAGAGTTAAGCATAATCCTATCACAACGGAGTGCACACAAAACCTGTGAACAGATCATTCTTTAACACTTTCTGGAACACCTTCAGCGCCGTGCCCCATCGGCTGTTTTTCTTTAGTGGAGCGGTACAACTGTTGCTGCCCATGCTGTTCTGGGCGAGCGAATTAAGCGCACGCTACGGTGTATGGGGTACACCGCTGGACACCATTATTCCCGCCACCTGGGCCCATGGCTTTGTGATGATCTACGGGGTTTTTATTTTCTTTATATACGGTTTTCTGATGACGGTCTTCCCGCGCTGGATGCGCTCTACGGCGATTAGCAAGGAGCACTATGTGCCCAGTTTTGTCTGGCTGAATGCCGGTTTACTGATTTTTGAAATCAGCCTGTTTTTCAGTCGCACCTCTGCCCTCACCGGCCTGTTGATTTTCCTGCTGGGCTGGCTGCATGGTATCTATATTCTTTACCGCTCATTAAAACAGAGCCCAACCGGTGATAAATACTACGAGCGCATACTGCTCAGTGCACTGAGCCTGGGAGCGGTGGGTGCTGCCTGTTTCAGCTGGTTTATCTACAGCGACGACTGGCAGTTTATCAGCCTCGCCTTCAATATCGGCATCTGGCTGTTCCTGTTACCCATCCTGTTCAGTGTCAGCC
>JBFFND010000404.1:0-2729 GCA_041563375.1 Gammaproteobacteria bacterium
CAGCGGCAGCTATGCACAACTCGCAAGTGCAATTCGTGACGGCATCATGTCGGCCCACTACCAGCACCCGGACACCCAGTTCAAACCCCGTATCAGCTTTATTGATACCAGCGACAATCAGGCAGCGATCTGGAGTTATTATCAGAAGGCAACCGATCTGGGTGCTGATTTTATTATCGGACCATTTTTAAAATCCGCAGTGGATACCCTGGCGCGCAGTTCACAGATGAGCGTGCCCACCCTCACCCTTAACTACACCAGCGAGTTCAATTACAGTACCAACCAGCTGTTTCAGTTCGGCCTGCTGCCGGAGGACGAGGCACGTCAGTCGGCAGAAATGGCGTTTCGTCAGGGCCACACCCACGCTGCCATACTGACTCCGCAGGGTGAATGGGGCGAACGCCTGCGCAATGCATTCCAGCAACGCTTTGAAGAACTCGGCGGCAAGGTTGTCAGCACCGAATCCTACCGTGCTGACAGCAATGATTTCAAACGTCCGATTCAGAGCATGCTGAATATTGATCACAGCTACAGCCGTTACCGTCGTATCAGAAGCATCAGCGGCGAGAATCTGCAGTTCACACCCTATCGACGTCAGGATGTGGACATGATTTTTATGGTCGCTACACCCAAAGATGCACGTCAGTTAAAACCGCAATTCAAATTTCATTACGCCGGGGAAATTCCGGTTTATTCCACCTCGCACGCGTTCACCGGGCAGGTACAGCCGCAGGATGACCGCGATATCGACGAGCTGAATTTTATCGACATGCCCTGGATACTCAATCCACCCAATAACTTCAAACAGTCTCTGAGCAGGCTCTGGCCTGAGCAGCAACGTTACACCCGTCTGTTTGCGCTGGGCGTGGATGCCTACAATGTGATTCCGTTTATCGGGCGCCTGCAAAACCGTAGCCATGAGCGTTTTTCCGGCCAGACCGGCAATCTGTATATCGACCCGTTTAATCGCATTCACCGCGAATTGCTGTGGGCACGTTTTGAAAATGGCCGACCCGAGCTGATTGATATCAGCAACCTGACTCCGCAACTGGACCTTGATGAAGATCAGCCTGCTCAATCACTGCAGTAAGGGCCGGCTAGCCGAGGACATGGCCTGCCAGCATCTGCAACAACAGGGACTGACCCTGTTGCAGAAAAACTTCCACAGTCGCTTTGGTGAAATTGACCTGATTATGCAGCACCAGCAGACCCTGGTATTCGTTGAAGTACGTTACCGCAAGAACCGCGACTTTGGCGGCCCCGCCGCCAGTATCACGCCCGCCAAACAGGCAAAGATACAGAAAACGGCGCTGCATTTTATGCAGAAAAAAGGCCGCGAATTTAACGCCCGTTTTGATGTACTGGCGATCTGTGGTGATGACCTGCATCAGCCGCAGCAACTCAATATTGAATGGATCAGGAATGCATTTTAAGATTTAAGCAGAGCAAAACCCGTCACAGTGCATCCACTTGCACCCATAAAAACCAGTCACTGATAAACGAGCCGCATGAATTTAAACGACATTATCCAACACAACTTTAACGAAAGTATTGCCACCAAACAACGCACCCTCGACAAGGCCCAGAACGAGATTGCCCTGGCCGCACAACTGATGACCCACAGCCTGTTATCCGGCGGAAAATTGCTGTCCTGCGGTAATGGTGGCTCGGCCGGTGAGGCACAACTGTTTTCATCGAAAATGCTTAACCGTTTTCAGATGGAACGTCCCGGACTGCCAGCAATCACCCTGTCCACCGACACCTCGATTCTGACTTCGATTGCCAATGACTATAGCTATGACCAGATCTTCTCACGACAGGTCGCCGCGCTGGGCCAGGCCGAAGATATTTTATTTCTAATCACCACCAGCGGCAATTCCGGCAACCTGGTGAGTGCCGTGGACATGGCGCATGAACGGCAAATGAAAGTGGTGGCACTGACTGGCCAGAGTGGTGGCGAAGTCAGCGCACGCCTGTCAACCGAAGACATTGAAATTCGCGTCGACTCGGATTCCCCTATCCGCATTCAGGAAACCCATCTGGTGATTATTCATTGCCTCGGCGACCTGATTGATGCGCAACTGCTCGGCGCCTGAAATCACTCGCTTATTGAGTGCAATTCTGCGTTAAAATGTAACTATGCACACAGACTTCATCCAGCAGCTCGAACAGATTGTTGAGCCCGCCGACCTGCTCACTGACCCCAACGAATGCCTGACCTATGGTTATGACAATAGCCGTCGCCAGGCACAACCATTGGCGGTGGTGTTTCCACGTAATGAGTCACAGGTAGTTGAGATTGTTAAAACCTGTAACCAGTATAAAATTCCACTGATTGCCCGCGGCCGGGGCACGGGTACAACCGGCGCGACAGTGCCACTACAGCATGAACTGATCATTTCATTTGAACGCATGAACCAGATTCTGAAAATGGATGCTGACAATCGCTGCATGGATGTCCAGCCGGGCGTTACCAACCAGCAGGTACAGGATTGCGCCGCAGCACATGGTTTTTTCTGGGCGCCGGACCCAACCAGTGCCGCCTTCTGCAGCGTAGGCGGCAACCTGGCTTACAACTCCGCCGGCCCACGGGCGGTAAAATACGGCAGCTGCAGGGAAAACACCCTGGGCCTGCGCGCGGTGACCGGCAATGGCGAACTGATTCAATGCGGTGTTCACACCACCAAAGGCGTAGTGGGTTACGACCTCACCCGCCTGCTGGTCGGCTC
>JBFFND010000405.1:0-2713 GCA_041563375.1 Gammaproteobacteria bacterium
GGTTTACTTCTTTTCAAGCTGTTCCATATGCTTGAGCATCTGCTGCATCATGTCCTGCATCATGCCCATGCGCTTTTCCATCATGGCACTGCGATCCGACATGCCACCCATCATCATTCCGCCCTGTCCTTTGCCCATGCCCATTCCGTGGCTATCACCCTTGCCATCACTCTGGATCTTGGACATCGTGCCTTTATTATCCATCATCATGCCCTTGCCATCGGGATTCGGCATCATGCCACGCATTTTTTCCATCATACCCATCATGTCTTTCATGCTTTGCATATGATTATTCATATACTGTTTTTTCTTGCTGCTGTTATTCTCCTTTTGCATTTTCATTGCCATATCTTCGGCTTTTTCCATCTGCATATTGAACTTGTCGCCCATCATTTTCATATCACCCATATTCTGTTGAGCATAGACGCTGGTTATGGATGCAGTAGCCAGAAGCAGTGTGGATACTAATATATATTTTTTCATCATTAAGTCTCCTGTGAAATGTTGATTTAAAACTCATGTGGCTCTAAACAATTCATCCATAAATTCTCAGAGCAGGAACAGAAACAGGATAAATTTCTATTTACCCTGTTATTTATTTTCAATGAATCATGCATCATCGAAAATAGCGTCACATCTATGTGTCACAACATGCCTTATGTAATCAGTAATTCCTTAATTACTGTTTTGTAAAAACGTCAGAATATCCCGTGTCTCCTGCCCGGTGAGGCCACCGCGCACACGCATATGAAACACAGTAGTGATCCATTGATCGTCACGTAATTCATTTGAATCACGTAAATTATGACAACGCATACAGTTATCAGACCAGGCTTTGGCGCCTCGCGCCATATCACCCTGCTCGGGAAAGTCCCCTCCCATCGCAGTCGTGCTGATTAACAAAAAGCCAATGGTTGCTGTATATATTTCTGGAAATATTTTTTTCATAGCAATTACTCCTAAAATCCGTAGCTAAGTTGTACTAGCCAGCGGTCATCACTTTCCAGGCCAGAGTTGGGGTTATCATTACTTTCGTAAGCCAGCTTGCCTATAAAATTATTGGTAAACAGCCGATTCAGGCCCAGTGTCAAATGCTCCTGATCCGCACTGGCATGAGGCGAATCAAATTCACCAGTACGTATCACGGCCTCGTAGTCATCATTGAAAAATTTGTAGGCCAGCTGAAGATACCAGGTCGACCATTCAGCGGCATCCGATGCATTACTGGTTGCTGCTTCAGCAACCTCGGTTTTTACATATTCACCGCGAACGTCCAACATCGTATTTCGCCAGGAAAAATCCATCCCATTAACATCATAATCACGGGTTGGCTCATTGCTTAATGACGGACCCTCTACACCTTCGTACTCAGTTACTCTGGCCTGGCCGGTTAAGAGTGATACACCGATTTCAAGTGTCGAAATCGGCAGTACCGAAAAGCGTCCGCCGACGACTTTTTCACCGTCCCTGTCACGTCCAAATGCTTCAGCCTCTACACCGTCCAGCTCTACTTCACCGTCTTCGACCTCGGCTTTCAACTCAGGACCGTTACCCATGTAGATCGCATAAGTGGCTTTCATGCTACCCAGATGAAAACCACCACGGGCTTGCACACCCAGGTCAGATACCGGCGCTGCACCGTCATGACCAAACCCAGCTGGTGCTGATGGCAATTTGTTTATCCAGGACGGATGCAAGTTTTGTCTAAACTGACCTATTGGGCTTAAAAACTTACCAGCCACCAGCACCAGATAGTCATTTACAAACCAGTCAAGGGTCAGATATTCCAGTGCCGTTTCTGTCTCACCGTCTTCACTCGTTGTCAGCTCAAGCTCCGATTCCAGCATCACCAAATCACGGTACTGATAATGAAAAATTGGCGCGAATGTACCCACATTAAAACTGCCATCATCTCCGCTGGCATCACTATTCACATAGCCCACATCAGCGTAGCCAGCCATGTGAATCAGTGTATTTGGATCACGCCATTCATTTGCTGCAGCCATTTCTGTTTTGAGTCGTTCAACGTCCTGTTTCAACTGCTCCAGCTCACTTGCTGCAAATCCTGTCGAATTCACGGACATAAGTGACAGCGAACACATTGTCGCCAGATATAGTTTTTTTGATTTTTTCATGAGTTATTCCTCATATTTACATTTGGTAATATTTGTAACGCTAGTGAACCGCCGCGCACTACTAAATCCGGTACGCAGGAGATAGGAGGTCGCAGGATAGAAACTGGAGTCGGTGAATCATGACGCTGATGCACGAACGGAATACTGAAAGAAATCATATTACCTGAGAAGTCAAAAACGTTAACAGGTGGAACAAGCATACTATGCAGCATGTCGCAGGATTCGCTGCTGCTATCACAACAGCACTGTTTATCTATACATGATGCGCACTGCTCAGCACTACCTGAGCGTATCGATAACGCTCCATCATGATGAGCAGTTTTTTTTATTATGTGTGCGTGCTTTTCACTTATGCTGTCGACGAGGACGACTTCCGGCTCACCGCATTGTTGTTCCTGACTGGCATACATCGTCTCCATTGGCGCTAATATTAAAACCAGCGTCACTGCAGTCGATACAATTTTTTGTGCCTGTCTATTCAATTTATTATCCATGTTGTAACGCAATTACATACAAATAAAACGGGGCAACTTATATGTCGATCGTCCTCAACCTATACAATAGTTGAGCAACCCAAC
>JBFFND010000406.1:0-2699 GCA_041563375.1 Gammaproteobacteria bacterium
GCCTCGTTGAATATGGTGGCACCGGGCATTGCCGAAGCCTTGATCGCCACCGCTATGGGGTTATTTGCAGCGATTCCTGCGGTGGTTGCCTATAACCGTTATGCGGATAAGGTGGATCGATTTATGGGGCGGTATGAGAACTTTATGGAAGAGTTCACTACCGTGTTGCAACGCCAGACACAGAAATTCATAGCGCAGAAACAGGGTACGGTGAATAAGCCTGCTGAGACTCAATCAGCCGATGCGCTAAAAGACACACAGGAAGTGAATTAGTGGCTTCCAGTCGTAAACATCGGCCGATGTCGGAAATCAATGTGGTGCCCTACATTGATGTAATGCTGGTGTTGCTGATTATCTTTATGATTACCGCGCCGATTGTGCAACAGGGAGTGGAAATCGATTTACCACAGGCCGCCGCCAAACCCATATCACCTGATCAGCAGGAACCGGTGGTGGTGTCGGTTGACCGCAAGGGCGATTTCTACCTGGATATCGGCGACCAGCCGGATAAGCCGATTTCTGCAGAGTTGATGGTGAACCGGGTGGCGGCAGTGCGGCAGTTAAAACCCGATGTGCCGGTGCTGGTACGGGGTGACCGTGATGTGGGTTATGGCCGGGTGGTGGATGCCATGGTGTTATTGCAGAAAGCCGGCGTGGAAAAAGTCGGTCTAATGACAGATCAGCCAGATAATTAATATGCACACCAGTCTGTTCTCGCAAATAAAAAAATACCCGCGGCTGTTGGTCTTTTCAATCCTGCTGCATCTATTTCTGCTGGCGATTTTAATCGTTAGCCTGCAGCATACATCAGCGCCTAAAATGCCGGCAGAGAAAAAAGTCGATACCGTCAAGGCAGTGATAATCGATGCCAGTGTGGTGGAACAGGAAGTGCAGAAACTGAAACAGGCAGAAGACAGTGCGCGGCAAAAGAAACTGGACGAACAGAAAAAGTTGCAACAACAGGCAGATGCCGCACGGCAGAAACGATTACAGGAAGAACGTCGCCTGGCTGAAGTGAAACGCAAGGAACAGCAACGTAAACAGGAACAGGCGAAAAAAGAAAAAGCCGAGCAGCTAAGAAAACAGCAGGAGCTGGCAAAACTCGAAAAACAGAAAGCCGAGCTGGAAAAGAAAAAACAGGCTGAGCAACAGCGACTGGCGGAGCTGGAAAAGAAACGCAAAGCGGAAGAAGCCGCCGCCGAACAGAAAAAGCGTGAACAGGCAGAAGCAGCGCGTCAGAAAAAGCTGGCTGAGGAAGCCGAGGCAAGACGCAAGGAGCAGGAAGCAGAAATGCGACGTCAGATGCAGGCGGAAGAGGCCCGCATGGCAAAACAGAGTGCAGAAAACCAGCGCCTGCTGGCGCAGTATATCTACAGCATTCAGCGTAAGGTGCAGGCCAACTGGCAACCGCCGGTGAATATGACTGCAGGCTGGTCCTGTGAAATAATGGTGGAGCAGGATCGCTTCGGTGAAGTACTGAATGTGCAGATAAAACAATGCAATGGCAGTGAGGCCTTCAAGAGCACAGTAGAACGTGCTGTACGCAAGGCCTCACCCTTGCCGGAAGCCCCCAATAACGATGTATTTGATAGAAAAATAGAATTTAGCTTCAGGCCGGATGTATGAAAAAACTAGTAACGATTATCTTTTTATTCTCGCTGTCATTCAGCGCACACAGTGCCCTGCGCGTTGAAATTACCAAAGGTGCAGATGGCGCACTGCCGATAGCCATTGTGCCGTTTCAGCAGCAGTTGCAAACAGCTACGACGGATACAGATGTGGCAAGCATTGTACGCAGTGATTTACAGCGTAGCGGCCGTTTTGCACCGATTGAACCGGGCAGGCTGATTGCCAGGCCTCGAGCGGTTGAGGATGTTAATTTTAAACTCTGGCGGGTTGCGGGTATTGATCACCTGGTGATTGGCGATATAAAACAGTTGAATGCGGATCAGTACGAAATCAGTTTCCGATTGCTGGATGTGTTCAAGGGCAACCAGGTGCTGGGTTATCAGTTTCGGGCCACAACGAAAACGCTGCGCAGTGTCAGCCACCATATCAGTGACCTGATTTATGAAAGTATCACCGGCCAGAAGGGTGCCTTTGATACCAAAATCGCCTATGTGACCACCCAGCGCCAGCAGGGTCGCCAACCCTCCTATGTGTTGCAGGTGGCGGATACCGATGGCCATAACCCGCAAACCGTGCTGACGTCACAGCAGCCAATTATGTCGCCTTCCTGGTCACCGGATGGTAGCCAGCTGGCGTATGTCAGTTTTGAGAAGCGCAAATCAGAAATCTACATCCAGAATCTATACACTCAGCAGCGTCAGAAAGTGGCGTCATTCAGTGGCATTAATGGCGCGCCTGTGTGGTCGCCGAATGGTCGTGAGCTGGCGCTGACTCTGTCCAAAGAAGGTAACCCGGATATTTATGTGCTGGATGTGGCGAGCAAGTCACTGCGTCAGGTCACTCGGCACTGGGGCATAGATACCGAACCGGCCTGGACAGCGGATGGCAAGGAACTGGTGTTCACCTCAAGCCGTGCCGGCAAGCCGCAGATTTACCGTATTTCAACTAATGGCGGCGCGGCCAAACGCCTGACCTTTGATGGTAAATACAATGCCAGCCCGGAAGTGTCCAGTGATGGCCGTACCCTGGTGTATGTGCAGGGCGAGGGCAATGACTTCCGTATTGCTACC
>JBFFND010000407.1:0-2698 GCA_041563375.1 Gammaproteobacteria bacterium
GATGTTGTATTTGAACCGGCCAGAACACGAGACATCATTCTAAAACATGCAAATAATTCTAATACGCACTAGAAATTAGCCAATAAATCGGGCTATAAAAGCCCGCGCTCAGCGAAACTGACTACTTCGTTACCGACGATCAGGTGGTCTAGTACACGAACATCTATCAGTGAAAGAGCTTCTTTCAATCGTTTAGTTATGGCCTGGTCTGCCTGACTAGGCTCTGCGATACCTGATGGATGGTTATGTACAAAAATGACCGCAGCGGCATTGTGTAGCAGCGCTGATTTTACCACTTCACGTGGATGTACTGTAGCGCCGTCGATGGTTCCTCGAAACATTTTTTCGAAGGTAATGATGTGATGACGATTATCCATGAACATGCAGGCAAATACTTCATGTTCATATGTGCCAAGCTGAAGCTTTGCATAGGTTTTACTGTCATCCGGGCAGGTGAAGGCCTGAGAATTTACGCTGTATCTAATGCGCTGCTCAAGAATATGTAATGCCGTTTCTATTATTTCATTGTCTTTTGAGTTTTGTAAATCATTCTGGTTCATAACGAACTTCCCGTTTTTGTTGATAACGGGAATCAAAGATCGTCGGCATAGCTGG
This sequence comes from Gammaproteobacteria bacterium, assembly GCA_041563375.1. Taxonomy (GTDB): domain Bacteria; phylum Pseudomonadota; class Gammaproteobacteria; order SZUA-229; family SZUA-229; genus SZUA-229. The sequence continues at coordinate 616 of JBFFND010000407.1, forward strand.
CGTCATGCTGGAACGCAGGAACGAGTAGAGCTTGACGCTATAAAGCTATGCTAAAGATATTATGAGCGTAATTTATCAACGACGGGCAATTTATGAACTTAGACTATTAACTTAATAAAAATGTACTATGGTAATTAATGCATCACTGTTCTTTAGCGCAAACAGATTAGCAACATAAGGCCTGCCATTCAGCTACATCGTTGTCCGGATACATTAAAAATAGTTAAATAAAGTGTGTGCTTACTGTGGAGCAATATGAAGCTGAGATTTGTTAGCAATTTCCATTGCCAGCATTTTTCTCTCATCTTTTTCATGAGGCCATGAGACTATATTGGCATGTCTATAGTGAACTGTCGTTTCTGGAGTCACTTTCAGGGCATTACGCCTGATCTCTAATGCACTGGTTTCCGCACAAGCTCGAATTTTACGCTCACCTGTTTCGACATATTCTTTGCCGATTTTCCATACACCTTCCCAGCTAATATTATCAATCCTGTATACAGAAGACTCGCCATTCCTCGCTGGCAAATATGCAGCGTACTTAACTCTGCCTACTTCTTCCGCATAATGTTTTGATGAAAAAATAAACCGTGCTATTTTTTCATTTTCAGCAACGCTGTCAGGCAATCTTTCTTTATTCGGTGATACGTGAAATATACCCGATAATCGATTCAGGAATCGATCCATCAAAGATTTCAGTCCCATGTACTTTATTTCCCAGCCCTAGAATACCGGCATAGTTCAGCTGCCCTTTGCCTTCTACACTTACAGCAAACATTTTGTTTTTTCCATAGCACCATTCAAATCCTATATCGCCATCAGGCTCTGGTACTATTTCTGGCAATGGCAGCCAGGAAGGTAAGGCATTAATCAATTTATAAGCCTCATTATAAGTAGCCTGATCAATTCTTAATGAATCATAACCATCCCAGCCATCAACAGAGCACTCACCAAACACCTCTTCAAGGGAAGTGACTGCATCATCTGCATGACTCCATATTACTGCCCTGCGAAGATTGCTCATTGCTTCTACCATCTTATGCTGAATATCTTGCGAGGCCTGGCTTGATCCAGTATTAGAGAATCCTGCAAGAAAATCAGTTCTATCTGGTACCGCTATTGCACTCATTAAAATAACTCCATTGCTGTATCAGTCAAACTTTTAAAAAAGATGTCGTTTTTATAGTCATGAAGGTTTTCCAGGCATTCTAAATAGCCTTTCTCACCTATTTCATATCTTCCAAGCTTAAATACATCTATATCCAGAACAATTGATGCTTGATCTTCTGGGGACTTTTCTAGGGTCTGTGTTATCAGACCACGAGCGCCTATTGTAGGTTCATGTATTTCAATTCTAGTAAAAAATCCGCCAACTTCATTATTTAAGCCTTCAGGAATAACAGGTGGCGCTTTCAAGTAGCTGTTAAGGTCACTGCCATAAGGCAATGTGAATACATTAATGAATCGCGTAGCAACTCTGGTTATTAACATAGGAGAAGCTGAATTAATGTAAATTTCCCATAGCTTTATGGCTTCATCCCTCATTTGTTCCCAATCTTGATAGGGCTCTAGTCTACTAAAGGTAAAGCCATCATTACGAAACTGAACCACCTGTGTCCCATCAGAAGATGCGAATCTATAGCCAATAACGCTATGTCCCATGGTTGTCTGCGCCGATTCACCACCATTCAGCTGAAACCCGAACTCGCCCCGGTGCAGAGCCTTCATGTCAGGGTAATCATCTTTAAAGGACTCATATAAGCTTAGCAGAGCTTCCATACTGCCTTTTTCAGGCAAAGCAACCTGAATATCAATAAGAGCCTCTTTTATTGGAGCATTCTGTAAGTGTCTTACTTCAGTCATCGCTAGCTTCACTATTAATTAGTGAAATACCATTATTCCTCAGGTTGCCCTGATTCTCCCAAACCCAGGTTCGGATTATCCATGAAGCTACTTCAGCTTTACTAGGCCCATGTATACCTAGACCGACCATTTCATCGATAATTCTATCTGTTGTCTCATCTATGGTTAACTGCAATTTAACAGTCTTTACACCATTTCGTCGGGCCACATGAACACCTTA
>JBFFND010000408.1:0-2658 GCA_041563375.1 Gammaproteobacteria bacterium
ATTCGGTGGGAAATTGAACGACCCGAATACAGCCAGCTAATAAAATTCGGTGGCCATGTAGAACGACATGTCGATGCTGATGGTGTTGTGCGTCATTACTGGAACAGTAGCACCGATGTGATGGCGATACCCTATGATGTGCCCATCTCCGGCTATAAAAATAACACGGTCAATACTTTACGCCTGTGGAGTGCAACCGCCACCAATGTATTTGACCTGAATGACTTTAATCAGGGCAGTTATTCTGAAGCGGTGAGTAGTAAGAACGATGCTGAACACATATCGATGGTGCTCTACCCAAATGATGCCAGTGAAAGCGGTAAGGAGCTGCGCCTGAAGCAGCAGTATTTTCTAGCTTCGGCCAGTCTGCAGGATGTGATGCGCATGTGGGAGCAGAATGAAGGCAATAACTACGAATCGTTTGCTGCGTGCAATGTATTTCAGATGAATGATACCCATCCCACTATTGCCGTGGCTGAGCTGATGCGATTGCTGATGGATGTAAAAGGGCTGGGCTGGGATAAAGCCTGGGAAATCACTACTCAAACCATGGCTTATACCAATCATACGTTGCTACCGGAAGCACTTGAAAAATGGTCCGTACCGCTATTCGAAAAACTATTGCCACGCTTATTGCAGATAATCTACGAAATCAATGCTCGCTTTCTGCGTGAAGTTTCACGTAAATGGCCAGGCGATATCAGCAAACAGATTCGCATGTCAATTATTGAAGAGGGCGCAGTCAAGAATGTACGTATGGCCTATCTTGCTATTGTCGCCAGTTTCTCGGTCAATGGTGTTGCAGCGTTGCATTCAAAATTGCTGAGCAATGGCCTGTTCCGAGATTTTTATGAGCTCTGGCCTGACAAGTTCAATAATAAAACCAATGGCGTGACACCACGTCGCTGGGTGGCTCATGCCAATCCATTAATGAGTCAGCTAATCAGTGACAAGATTGGTCATGAATGGATTAAAGATCTGCAACAACTGGCACAACTCAAACCGCTGGTTGAAGATACCGAATTCTGTAAAAAGTGGCGTGAGATTAAACTGGCTAATAAACAACGTCTTGCAGAGCTGATTCAGCAAAAGTGCCAGGTTGAATTCAATACGGACGCGTTATTCGATGTGCAGGTGAAACGCATACACGAATATAAACGCCAGCTGTTGAATGTATTGCATGTGGTGCATTTGTATAATCGTATTAAACGTGGTGATACTGAACACTGGACTAACCGTTGTGTACTAATTGGTGGCAAGGCCGCACCCGGCTATATACTGGCCAAGTCGATCATCAAGCTGATTAATAATGTAGCCGATGTGGTGAATAATGATCCGCAGGTCGGGGACAGGCTCAAGGTCGCTTTTATTCCCAACTACGGTGTTTCCAGGATGGAAGTGATCTGTCCCGGGACTGATCTATCTGAACAGATTTCCACAGCGGGTAAGGAAGCTTCGGGTACCGGCAATATGAAATTCATGATGAATGGTGCAATCACCATCGGCACCTATGACGGTGCCAATATCGAAATTCTCGATGCGGTGGGTGAGGATAATTTCTTTCTGTTTGGCCTCAAGGCTGATGAAGTCGTTAACGTGCGCCGGGAATATGATCCACAGGCCATCGTCAATAATGATGAAGACCTGAAGCAGGTAATGCATCTGTTGACCTGTGGTCACTTCAACTCATTTGAACCGGGTATTTTCGATAATGTGATTGCATCGCTTATGAACCCACGCGATCCATGGTTAACCCTGGCAGATTTCCGGCGCTATATAGACACCCAGAATCAGGTCGCCCACGCTTATCTGAATCAGGCGGAGTGGACGCGCATGAGCATTATGAATACTGCCTGCAGTGGCTTCTTCTCTACAGATCGCACCATGCAGGAATACAATCGTGATATCTGGAAATTACCCTTGGTCGAATAGTCAGCAATAAACGGCCCCAGTGAGACAGAAAGCCAGGGCTGTTAATTCATGCCCCGGCCTCATGTGCAGCTGTTTGCCTGTCTGACGCCTGGCAAACTGAGCAGGTCAGGTAATCACATCCGCCTGATCACGCCCCAGACGTTGTTTTATCTGTGCAACTGTGTCGGCAATGTCGATCAGCTCTGCCAGTGCTGTCTGGGTTGGCAGGTCGTGTTGTGTGGTATCCGTCACGTAACGTTCGATATAAACACGCAAGGTGGCACCCTGCGTGCCGGTGCCGGACAGTCGAAACACAATGCGCGATTCGTCACTGAACAGAATCCGTATGCCCTGATGTTCGGTAACGCTTTTATCCACCGGGTCACTATAGCTGAAATCGTCACACAACTCGATGCTGTAAATTCCGTGTTGCTGGCCAGTCAGTGACGCGGCCTGGCTGCGTAGATGTTCAATCAGTTGGCTGGCCTGATCCGTGTCAATGCCTTCGTAGTCATGGCGGGTATAGTAGTGGCGACCATACTGCTGCCAGTGTGCGCGGGTGATCTGTTCTACGGATTGCTGTTTAACGGCAATCAGGTTTAACCAGAACAGTACTGCCCACAGGCCGTCTTTCTCACGAATATGATCTGAGCCGGAACCAAAGCTTTCTTCACCACACAGTGTAATGCGCTTGTCATCCAGCAGATTGCCGAAATACTTCCAGCCTGTTGGGGTTTCATAACAGTC